>JAQCJL010000055.1 GCA_027593125.1 Pseudomonadota bacterium
TTGTCCAACTTCGCCTTGTGGCAGTATCGTGCCATGCTCTGGGTCTGTAATGTTCAGTTCAACCCCCGGCAAGGGAAACCCAACCGTACCGGGGCGGCGTTCCCCATCATAGGGGTTTGAGGTATTCATGTTTGTTTCCGTCATGCCATAACGTTCAAGGATAGCGTGGCCTGTCCGCGCCCAAAATTGCTTATGGCTCTCTGCTAAAAGAGGGGCAGAACCTGAGATAAAAAGCCGGATATGTGCCGTCATCTCACGGGTTAAGCGCTGATCCTCTAGCATCCGGGTGTAAAACGTCGGCACGCCCATCATAGCCGTTGCTTTTGGCATCAGCGTCATGATGGCATCGAGATCAAATTTTGGAAGAAACAAAATGCTGCCCGAAGTTGCCAAGATAATATTGGTTGCCACAAACAAACCGTGAGTGTGAAAAATCGGCAACGCGTGAAGCAAAATATCCTCTTCTGAAAACCGCCAAGCATCAACAAGTGACAGAGCATTTGACAACAAATTGTTTTGCGTCAGCATCGCCCCCTTTGATCGCCCAGTGGTGCCCGAAGTATAAAGAATGGCAACCAAATCATCCTTTTCACGGGGAGCTGTTTGAAAATCAGCTTTCATCATCAAAGCCTGATCTATTACCGTGCCACTTCCGTCAGCATTTAAGGATAGGATTTCGATATCATGATCAGCGAAAAGGGACTGATAGGTTTCCATATTACCGCTGTCACAGATCAATATCTGAGCGCCACTATCTTCAACAAAATAGGTAATTTCGTGGGCGGTATAAGCGGTATTAAGAGGCAAAAAAACTAAACCAGCTTTAACCGCAGCCCCATAGAGCGCCAGCGCTTGAGGAGATTTATGCACTTGAACCGCAACGCGGTCACCAGGGACAAGTCCTTTTTCTGTCAAGACATGAGCAAGCCTAGACACTAAAGACAAAAAGTCTTGATAAGGCATTTCTGAACCATCTAAAAACCGCAAGAATGGCGTTGTCTTGCCTTCATGTGGACGGAACAGTCTGTCATATAAGGGATTACTCATTTTGTGATTTCTGCTCTAAATAACGGTTGCCGTCTTCAGCTTGTTTTTTTACCTCAGCAGAAGCAACAACTTCTCTGGTGCTGACATAAAGCTCATGGTTTGAACCAACCTGATCGAGATTATAAAGATAATTCACCATCACCCCACCTGATTGGGCGATGCCTTTATCAGAAAGGTCAGCCCCGGCATGCACGGCATGAACCATTGCACCATTTCCAAGATGAAACCGCGCCACCGGATCAAAAGGTTGATCATCTTTGGCTTTAGCATGCAGAAGATAATAAGCCGCCACATCTCGTGCCACCTCTGGCTCATTCTGATCAGAGGTTTCCAATCCTTGTTCTTCGCGCCATGTGATTAGCCCAGGAATAGGTGATAGCGTCACAAACGTGGTCAAATCTGGCATCGCACTTGCCAAATCTGCCGCTACCTGTTTAATCAGGGAATTGCCAAAAGAAATGCTGGCTAGCCCCCGTTGACAGTTGGAAATGGAATAAAACACCGCGGTGTTTGCCTGATCTGCGGCAATAGCCATCCGGTCTTCTGCCAGCAAAGATTGGATAGAATTAGGGACGCCTTGAGTTAAAGCAACTTCAACAAAGATAAGAGGTTCATCAGGCATGGCTGGATGAAAAAAAGCAAAACAGCGCCGATCAGATGGTTCAAGCCGACGGCGCAAATCATCCCATGAACTGATGGCATGAACAGCCTCATAGGCGATAATTTTTTCTAGAATATGGGCAGGGCTTTCCCAACTAATAGGGCGAAGAACGAGAAAACCACGATTAAACCATGAGGCAAAGAGATGGCGAAAATCAAGATCAAGAGGCGCCATGCGGTTGTCTCGCCCTGCAAGCCGCAATAACTCCGCCCGCATATGAACAAGTTGACCTGTCGCACCAGGAAGTCCGTTTAACCTGCGTAAAAACTCATGCCGACGCGGCTCTGCTGCTTCGGCAAACGCACGATAGCTAGCCTTCGACGGGTGCTTTTCATAAGCATCTAGAGCTTGGCGAAGACGATCAGGTTCAATATCCATTGCATCTGAGATATAACCAAAAAAGTCCAACTTGCCTTCATCATCAAGGTTCTTAAAGCGGCTTAATATTTCATCTGCCAGCGCAAGACCTGAAATTTCGCCGGCTGAACCCATCAGCTCTTGGGCCAATTTAGATAATGGACGGTCATCTTTTTGCACCGAACGCAGCGCTCGGTACCGTCGTTTGAACACTGTTGATAAAAGATCAGCCAAGAGGCTCATCGCATGCCATCCTTATTTACTCAAAAATTTATGATGATGCTATTATATCAGAAGCTGAGAAAATATTGTGAATATTATCATGCCAATCTGGCAGAGCTGCCGCAAGCAAAATCTTAATGTCATGACATTCGGGCGATTGTAAAGCGGCTTCAAATTGCCGAGCAACCCTTGGCAAAAAAGCTAAGTAATCTGGCTTTGCATCTCGCTCTTGCAACCGGACAAACACCCCAAGGATGCGAGCATGACGCTGCGCCCCTAAGAGAGCATAATGTTGGCGGATCACCGCTTCACCACCCAAATCTTGAGGCGCGTTCCGGATATAATAATCTAGCATGTTTTCTTCAAGCCCCGGGGTAAGGTCCCGGCGAGCATCCTGAAGAAGGGAGACAAGGTCATACTCATAAGGGCCAATCACCGCGTCCTGAAAATCAAGAATTCCACAACGGGAAACACCTTGTCTTTGATTGAGCAGCATCAGATTATCGATATGAAAATCACGCAAAACTAGGGTATCACGATGCGAAGATACTTTGCCTAATGCTGTCTTCCATGCCTGCCTAAACGCGGCGGCAAACCCATCATGATCAAAACCTGGGGGGGCTATTCTTGGGACAAACCAATGTGAAAAAATATCCAATTCATCTAAATACGTGTCCAGATCATATGGTTTCGTTTCAATTTCTGTTCCTTTGGGGTGATGATGAAGCGCAAGCAAGGCGTCAACGGCTAATTGATAGAGTGCGGTTTCATCATCCCCTGACGCAAGGCATTTAGCATAAGTCCCATGACCAAAATCTTCTATTAAGGCCAAACCCTGATCGGCATCCACCGCATGAACCATAGGCGCAGACAATCCCAATTTACACAAATGATCGGACAGACGAATAAAAGCACTAAACCCTGCTGGGTCCGTGTGGTCATCCATCACTAACTTTCCATGATCAGGCAGACGAAAATAACACCGCGCTGAAGCATCTCCCGGCAATGGCGCATAGTTTGCACCAGCCAAACCTTGACGCGCAAGAAAGGCCTCTAGCGGAAGGGAAGAAGTCTCAGACATTACGATCTCATCACTTTTGCATAAGCACTTCGCCTTCGGCGGTCTTTAGGGCTTTAAGGGTTTTTGAAGCTGTTAAAAACATAGCGATTTTGAGTTGATCTTTCCAGACAGATAAAAGCGCATCTAACCGATTGGGGCGCAGCGTTTGGTTTTCATCTTCTAGCACCTTAATAAACACACCAGCAGCAGACACTAAATCCGACCCAAGCCAAACACAGCGCGCCACATCAAGCCCATGCCTGATGCCGCCAGAGGCAATGATTGTTGCGTCCTTATGCTCCGCTCGCGCAGATATGAGCGCATCAACAGTAGAGATACCCCAATCCAGAAAAGGTGCCATCACATCTTGCCGTAAAGGATCGCTTCGGCTTTGTTCAATGCGCGTCCAATTGGTACCGCCAAGCCCTGCGACATCAATAATCCTGACCCCTTGATCCATCAGTTGTCTGGCCGTTTTGGCGCTTATTCCGGCACCAACCTCTTTGACCATAATTGGCACCTCTGACTTCTTTACCAATTCTCCAAGTGTAGCTAAAACCCCGCGCCAATCGCGATCACCTTCGGGCTGGGCAAGTTCTTGCAGCGGATTAAGATGGATCGCTATTGCGTCTGCGCCAATATCATCAATGGCACGCTGGGCAAGAGCCAAGCCGCCCTCACCTGCAAGTTGGACACCGCCTAGATTCCCTATCAGGGGCACACCTTTTGCGCGCGCTCTTAATTCAGACTGACTTTGTTTGGCCATCAAAGACGCTCGTTGAGAGCCAATACATATGGCAATACCATGTTGGCTTGCTATCTCTGCCAAGGCCAAATTGATGGCATCCCCGCGGGGCATACCGCCTGTCATACCACTGATCATCAAAGGCATTGCCAGCCGGTAGTTAAGAAACTTTGTGCTGGTATCCACGTCATCAGCATCAATTTCGGGAAGCGCCTGATGCGTTAACCGAACCCGATCAAGGCTGTTTTCGACCTGCGCCATTGCTGATGGCATTTTGGCAAGATCAAGATGTTCACCTTTACGTTCTCTTAGATCAGGCATTACCCTTTCCTTTTCTCAAAACTTGGCCGAAAAAGACCATCAATCAAAAGACTATGCGGAACCGTCAAGGCCGCCAATCCGATAAACACGACCATCATACTTGCTGGAGCCATCTCAATGGATTGCTGAAGAGCGATAAAAAGTATGCCCCCCGCAAGCCAGCTCGTCACCGTAAAAATTGCTGTTAGAGAAATCACCATACGATAGGATATGGTGTCTTTAAGCATATTTAGAACTCGCATGATATGCCGAGGGGTGTGAACCAGACAAAAATATATCGCAAAACTAGTCAATGCAGGCATGACCATTACCACCACTGCTAATCCTGCCAATTCCCCTAACCGGCGATAAATCCGCGTTTCTACAATACCCGAAGCAACATAAAGGGCAAAGCATGGCCACCATAACCAAACCACCAGATCAAACCAATACCAAAGCTGCGCCGTATCACCAAAAATCAACCAACTGAAAATGAGATCAGCGGCATCTCGGTCAGCCATGCTGATGCCAAAGACAATCAAACCGCCATGGCTTAGGGATTGCAACACACGCAAAATCGGTGTCAGGTTTTCTTGGCTGTCACCTGAACCGAAATGCCAAACACTCAACAAAAGAAACCCAAATAGCGCAACCTCAGGAACGCTTAGCCAAAACATCACCACCGCAATGGCAATCAATATATAAAGGATCAGAAAACTCGCCATGCGCAAGGAAGACCGCCCATAACCCATAGCAAGGGCAACCGCCCCATCCATAGCCCCATGGGGAAGACCAATGAGAACAACAGCTAAAAGTGACAGTATGGTCACATAATCCATCATCACACCCTTTGACCTGATCCAGAAAACAGCGCTCGAAAAAATGGCCATTTTGGCATCGCCATAATGATTTTTAACCGGATCCGATAATTTGCTAGTCCTGACATAAACAGTGCCATTTCATCCCCATGTAAGGCTGAGGCCACATGAGAAAAAAGCGTTGGCGCCAAATCCGGACGGTGTCGCAACACGGCTAAAAATACCTTATCCATCCATAAATCAATGCGTTGATGCGGTGAGGTGAAACGCAACACCCCACGTTGCTGATAATGTAACATGGCTTCATCAATTTGCCTTTGAATAAAGGTAAAAGCATATCCTGATGAGGGACGAATGGCGCCGCCATTCCCCCCTATAGCGTCAAGCCTATCGTCCCGCTGCGTCAAAAAACCCATTGGAATTACACCTGCTTCACGGCGCAACACCTGTCTCTTGCCTGTCTTGATAATATCATCACAATAGCGCGTGATGGCATCATCATAAAACGCATCATCTTCGGTTTGAGGTGAGAAAATCGTTGATTCAATAAGTGCCTGATGTGGGGAATACGGCAGAATATAAATAAAATGTATCCCTCGGCTTTGATCACAACGAAAATCCATTAACACCGCGCAGTCTGGATCAAAGACTGGATTCTCTGCCAAAATTTCAATGCCACGAAAATGTTGCAGCATGATGCCTTGAGGAATATCTGGTGTTCGGCTATCAGCGATTTGGTGACAAGCTGGCAAGGGTTGATCAGCGATAAGGTTAAAGCCTGTTTGATCCTGATTGATTTGGCTAACTCTGGCCGAGCGAAACTCCACCCCTTGCCGTTTTGCGGTAATCCGGCAATGGCCTTTCCACGCTGCCGAAGATATCGCCATATAGGGAAAGTGTTGCGCGGACTGAACGACGGCTTTCTTTTCGGTATTTATGGCCCAGCGATGCCAAGTTTTGCGTGCCATTTGATGCGCGTTTTGCATCCCTTCTACGGCCCAACACCCCCAGTTGTGATCTTGGGCTTTGGCAAAATCAGGATGTTCAATTACGGTGATGCGCATATCAGGCATAGCGCTAGCTTTCACTGCTAGCGTCAAGGCCGCACAGCCCCCACCCAAGATAGCTAATTGCCGCATCATGATGATAGTCGCCCAGCTAGCGGTAAGCCATTAAGCGCGTCATGAAGATAAGCATCATGAGGAATAGGATCATCGCGACTCATCCCATAATATCGCCGGGTGCCATGTATGCGCCTAGCCATCATTGGCAAAGCTTTAAGCGTGATAAATAATTTCGTCTTTTTGCTTGTGATTTGTCGGCCTTCATACCAGCAACAATCACAAGCTTTCAGCTGAATCCCGATCTGGCGATAAATCCGCGCCGCCACACCAATAGCCATATGACCGCGCAATGGCAGGAATGCCATGCCCTTTTCCCCACTCTGATAATAGACCTCAGCCAAATCAAGGCACCGCTTTACCGCAGAGGTGATGGCGATCTGATGGTGTTGGCCAGTGACATCATGCGGATTAGCAGCAGCAACAATGTGATCAGGGGATATGTCCCCAAGCCATTCCGCCGGCAAATATCGGCGTCCATTATTAGCATCTTCAAGAACATCGCGAGCAATATTGGTTAATTGCATCGCTATGCCCAGATCAATCGCAAAGCCATACGCCCGGCGATCGTTACAGCCAAGCACCGCACACATCAGAAGTCCGACCGTGCCAGCAACATGATAACAATACCGAAGCAGATCTTCTTCACTATCGAGACAAACCTGACGCTGATCAGAAATCAGGCCATCAATTAGCGCAGCGATTACTGGTCGCGGCAAATCCAATTCATGGATCAGATCAGCAATATCCGTATAGAGCCTATGTCCATGTTTCTGGTCATCCAGAATACAGTTTTTTAATTGAAGCAAATCTTGCGACCTGTCTTGGTCATCATCATCTGCTAAGTCATCTACCTGACGGCAAAATTGATACAGCCGCGCTGCGTGATGTCCTGTGGTTTTCCCTAACAATCTCCGTGCCCAGGCAAAGCTTTTGCCATGCTGGCGTAGGGTCGCCTCCGCATCAGAGGCATGGTCTAATGTCGGGCTGTTGCTGTTGCTCATCATCACCTTGCCTTTTTGCGATCATAAGGCCTTTTCATCTTCGATCACAAGATTTTCCACCACTTTCGCAGAACAGAGAACGCCTGGCATTCCTGCCCCTGGATGCGCACCAGCCGCCGAAAAATAGAGATTACCAACCCTGCGATCGCGATTATGGTAGCGAAACCATGCTGACTGGGTGAAAACAGGGGCGATAGAAAAGCCAGCCCCATGCATGGACCGATAATCCTTTTTAAAATCATCTGGGGTCATAAAGAAATCTGACGTGATATGGGATGATAGCCCCGGCATAATCGTGCGATCTAACGCCGTTACAATTCGGTCACGCATGACCGTTCCCATTTCACCCCATGGAATTTGGCCTTGGGTGTTTGGGACAGGACATAGCACATAAAAGCTATCCATCCCTTTAGGGGCAAAACTTTGGTCTGTTGCTGTTGGGCGATGTAAGTAAAGCGAGAAATCATCTGCTAGAATCTTTTTGTTAAAGATATCATGCAGCAATTCCTTATAACGTTCCCCCATCCAAATGGTGTGATGGGCGACATCGGGATACTGGCAAGTTGTTCCAAAATAAAGCACAAATAAGCCCATGGAATATCGGGTCATTGATTCTGGAATGATTTTACCTTTGGCCCCAGCAGAGGGGGCAATCATCTGCTGATAAACGGTTGGGGGGTCCGCATTGCAAATCACCCGATCAGCTGTGATGACCTCACCATCGGTTGTCGTCACGCCTGTTGCTTTTTTATTGTCGATATTAATCTGGTCAATATCGGTGTTCAGCATAATGGTGATCCCTTGGCGTTCCATCAGATCACGCAAACTGGCAACGATTGCCCCTGTCCCGCCCATGGCAAAATGCACCCCCCATTCGCGCTCAAGAAAATGGATCAACGCATAGATAGAGGTGGTGTTAAACGGATTTCCGCCAACCAAAAGGGGATGAATAGAAAACGCCTGTCTCATCAGGTCATGTTTCATATACCTGTTCACCAATTGGGATACTGTCAGATGACTTTTCAGCCGAAGAAGTGACGGGATTTGCGCCAACATTCTACTCAAGCGGTCAAAAGGCTGATCTGCTAATTTTCTAAACCCAACATCGAATATTTGTTCTGATGCGGTAAGCAGATGCTTATACCCTTCGGCATCTGCTGGTGAAAAACGGGCAATTTCGCTCATCGTGTCTTCTACCGTTGCCCGATAATCAAATTGCTCACCCGTGCGATCAAAATAAAACCGATACCATGGGTCTAACGGGACAAATGTCACATGATCAGATCGCTTTTCGCCAAAGAGCGCAAACAGCTCATCAAAAAGGAAAGGGGCTGTAACCACGGTTGGGCCAGCGTCATGGCGAAAACCACCATGTTCAAACACACGTGCCCTGCCACCAAGCTGATCGAGCCGTTCAATCAGCGTGACCTCATCACCTCTGGCGCGCATCCGTAAGGCCGCGGCTATTCCGCCAAGACCACCACCAATGACTAATGATTTCTTTTGATTTGGCATTAAACTTGATGCGCCTTTATCAGACCATCACTGTTGATGATCAAGAGTCTGGATGCGGACAGAATGGATCAGCTTTTGCACTGGGGCAACGATCTGACGCATGAATTTAGGCATATTCTGATAACATTCCTCGCCATGCGCAAGCATATCTTCCATCATGCGAGAAGTTTGGCTTATCGCATCAGAGTCCCGAATAGCATCCAACCAATGCGTAATATCACTAGGTTTGCCATCATTGAGCCAAGCATTAAAACGTGCCTTTTCCCTAGGCTGGAGATTTTCTCTATACAGCACAATCACAGCATTGGGGGCGCGGCGGATCAAATCTGTGGCGCTATGTTCAGAGCCATCCGTGCCAGAGAAGTTTAACAAATCATTAGCCACTTGATAGGCTGAGCCGATTGATTCAAAATATTTACGCGCATCAACCATTAATTCTGACCGTCCAGCCATGAGCGCAACCCCCTCAATAGGGGCAATAAATAATGGAGCAGTTTTACCGCGAATGATGTCAAGATAAGTGGCCATACCCGGATAGCCATGTTTGCGAAACTCTTTCGCTTGGCCTTCGGTTGTTGCCAACATATGCTTGGTCAGGACATGGACAAGTTCGGGTGTATTAGCATTGATCGCGGCGTCTGCTGCCAATTTGAACGATAAACCTATCAGCCAATCGCCAAGCGCAAGCGCGATATCACGTCCATATTTAAACCATACAGTAGGACGATTTCGGCGCAGCTGATCACCATCAGAAATGTCATCATGGATGAGTGAGGCATTGTGCAATACCTCAATCGCTGCTGCCCAGCAAATCGTTGCCTGATAAGTGGATGCCTCAGGATGGCTTTCAAAATGCTTATTTGCTGAGAGTGCTAACCGAGCGCGCAGCATTTTGCCTGTATCGCGAAAATGATATCGGGCAGCTTTTGCAAGCAAGTCATCATCAGCAGGAATATGGGATTTAATCAACCGCATAATTGCGGCCAATGCATCAGTATCAGATGGGGAAGGAGAGATCGTAATCTGATCAGAAGCTAGAGTTCTGCGGATTATATCATCCATATTGTCAGTTTCCCTCATATCCGATTATAATGGGGTGGACAGCTCCTTCAAAAGGGGGGGGAGAAGGAGCTGTCCTTTAAGCGTTACATTAGAACTAAGCGTTATTTGACTCAGTTGTTGCAACACTCCAAATGATGACACCAAATGCAATCTTGTTGAGCACGTCAGCAAGGTTATAGATGATGTTCAAAGAATTGAAATCTGGCGTATCGCTGAGCATGTAGCCGAACAGATATCCTAGTGGATAAATCGCCCAACCAATGGTCACAATCCAACGCATGGTGGAGAAAGCAGATTGTACAGATGCGGGTGCCTTTTCGGCATTCAACTGTCCTGCTTCACCAGCAAAGATTTCATAAAGAATGTAGGCCCAACCTGCCATACCAATAATAAAGCCAATCGTAATGGTGGCTTCACCAAAAATACGGGCATTTTCATCAGTAAAGCTGGTTTCACCAATGTAACCACCGATAAGCATGACAAGCGTACCGATCATCAGACGCCAGAAAATACCAGAGGATACTTTCGTAATGGCACTAAGGATCAGGTAGAATTCGATCATCAGAAGTGGCACTGTGATGAGCCAATCAATATAACGATATACGGTTGGTGTTGAGCCGAACTCAACCCAAACATCACGCATATAGAAATAGTGAACGGCGGCAATCATGGTAACCATACCGGATACTACCAGTGAAGTTCTCCACTTGGCAGAAACACGGCCAATTTCAAGCCAGAAGAAGGCAGTAGCAGCAATAAGTGCCATTGAAATCAACCAAAAGGAAATACCGACATAGTCATCTGCTGGAAGCATTTTCGTTTCAGCAAAAGCGGGCATTACAGACAGCATTGAAATTGGTGTTGCTGCAATAATAGCCCTTTTTAGGGTCTTAATCATAATTTTAGCTCCTCAATATTGAGTTCTATCACGACGTGTTTTTAGATGTTAAAAACATACCTTATTACACACTTTTTTAGATTAATTGACAATATGTCACATCTATTATTTTAAAATAATATTTATAAGTT
>JAQCJL010000056.1 GCA_027593125.1 Pseudomonadota bacterium
GGGGCAACTGATAACCAGGTCAATGTGCTAGCTACGCCGCCATAAAAGGTAATCAAAGAGATGTTTCGGCGAGCAGAGGGTTCGTTCATTTGCACAGCCGCACTAAACGCCACCTCATAGCACGACATCGAAAAGCCTACTCCTAAGAGCATCATCGCAAGCAAAAACCCCCAATAAACTGAGCTAAAGGCCATGATCACTATACTAACCGCACCTGTGATCAACCCCACCGCCATTACGCGTAGTGCGCCATAATAATCAACCCAAGCCCCAACAATGGGGGCTATGCCAGCTTGGATAAGCAAGGCTATCGTTAATCCTATCAAAATATCAGCAGGGGTAACGCCAAGCATTTCCGCCAATGGCACCTTAATCTGGGCAAAAACATAAAACATGAACCCATAGGCGATAATTTGGCTAATACCAAGCGTATGAATAGGGACTGGCAAAGGTTTCTGCATAATCCACCTGAAACAATTCTTATTGGTTATCCCCAAACACTAACCATGATGCGAACAGGCAAATAATGCAACTATGGTTTTGATCCTACTTGAGCCCGCGTATTCAGGAAGGTAAACTGTCTTCATATCGCAAAGCCGTGAAGTTTGGTAACAATCATCATGGACAATTTCAAGGGATAGACAAAATGGCATTGGATGGGATGACTTCGGCAATTGCTGAGATTAAAGATCAGCTTGGTGATCGGCTGAAAACAAGCAAAGCTGAATGTGAGGCACATAGCCATGATGAAGCTCACGCTATGACCAAACTGCCCAATGCTGTCGCCTACCCCAAGGATACGGCTGAGGTTTCTGCGATTATGGCTATATGCACAAAATATGCTTGTCCGGTGATCCCGTTTGGGGTTGGCACCTCACTTGAAAGTCAGGTGATCCCCATTGAGGGTGGGATCAGCATTGACACCAGCCAAATGAGACAGATCATTGCCATTAATGCGAGTGATATGGATGCCATTGTTGAAGCAGGTGTGACTAGAAATCAGCTGAATGACAATTTGAAATCAACTGGGCTAATGTTCACGGTTGATCCAGGGGCAGATGCTACTATAGGCGGCATGGCATCCACCCGTGCTTCGGGCACCAATACCGTTCGTTATGGCACGATAAGGGAAAACATTTTGGCTATGGAAGTCGTTCTTCCAAGTGGCAAAGTGATTAAAGTTGGAAGCCGGGCCCGGAAATCAGCCTCAGGTTATGATCTTAAAAACCTGTTTATTGGATCCGAAGGCACATTGGGGATTGTTACGCGCCTGACCGTGAAATTGCATGGTGTGCCAGAGACTATTTCAGCCGCGAAATGTGTTTTTAATGACATTGATGATGCCGTTAACGCCGTCATCATGGCTATTCAAAGTGGTGTTCCCATGGCACGCATAGAATTGCTAGACGAAATGCAGATGCGCGGCATGAACATTTACAATCCTGATTTTGATGCCCCGGAAAAACCCCATTTGTTTCTGGAGTTTCACGGTAGTGCCGCTAGCGTTGCAGAACAGATTGAGACATTTCAACACATTGCAACAGATCATGGCGCAGATGGATTTGCATGGGCAAACACAACCGAAGAGCGCAATCGCCTTTGGGCGGCACGGCATAACGCCTATTACGCTGGTCGCGCCTTGCGCCCCGGATCGTCATCCTTGGTAACCGATTGCTGTGTTCCGATCTCAAGGCTTGCTGATTGTATTGCTGAGGCCAAAGTTTTTATTGCTGATTCTGGTCTTTTAGCCCCTTTGGTTGGTCATGTTGGCGATGGCAATTTTCATTTGCTTATTCTGGTGGAACCAGAGAATAGCGACGAATGGGCACGCGCCAAAAACCTATCCTCGCGGCTCAACAAATTGGCGCTAGATTATGGCGGCACAATCACGGGTGAACATGGCATTGGCGTTGGCAAGAGAGAGTATATGGAAGCAGAACATGGGGAAGCTTATGCCCTGATGCGACAGATCAAAACTACCATTGACCCACTGGGGATTATGAACCCGGGGAAGATTTTTACCACCTGATGCCCAAGGTTTCCTTTGATACAGAAATAAAGATGTGATGGTTTCATGGCGTAAACGCGTTATAATATTTTCATCGCAACAGACCAAGAAAGGCACATAGCTATGTCTGGGCTGATGAGTTTGCCTCTTGAAAAATTACCGCTGATTTCACTTGATCTGGAAACCACTGGGTTAAAAACAAAAACTGACCGTATCGTTCAAATCGGTGTTTATGACCCCCAACAGCAAAAAGAACAGATTGATCAGTTGATTCAACCCGGGGTGGCTATTCCTGAAAAAAGCACGGCCATTCACGGCATAGATCAAAGCATGGTGGCAGACTCACCAGTCTTTTCCCATGTCTTTCCTCAGCTTCGTGATTGTCTGAATGATAGGGTGATTATCGGGTATAATATCGGTTTTGACCTAGCCGTACTGGAAACCGAAGCCAACCGACACGGGCTGGAATGGGAAATCCCACCAGCTATATGTGTTCGCCAGATGGCTATTCTGGCTCTTGGTCGTGATACCATGCTGATGATGGGAACGCTTGAGGCGTTAGCAATCCATTTTGGCGTTTCAAGTGATCATCGGCATACCGCCATGGGCGATGCCCGAATGACGGCTGGGCTCTTTTTTGCCCTCCTCCCCTTACTGCAAAAGCAAAACATCACTAGCTTTGCGGATCTTCTTAAGGCTGTATCTGAGCTTGATGATCAGCGCAATTCTACTGTTTTAGCCGGATGGGTAGATGTGGCGGCAATCCGCCAAGCGTCGTCAAGTTTTCGGGCGCTTTCGCGTATTGATCCCTTTCCTTACAGCCACCGTATTAATGAAATCATGATCAACAATCCTTTGATTATGCCGCCTGCTGCCACAGCACTAGAAGCCGCGGCCATGATGAAAGCGCAAAAGCGCGAATGCGTTTTTGTTGGCACTGCCCCAGATCAGATTGTGGGCATCGTGTCTGAACGCGATATCGTGCATTGTATGGCTTTACCTTTAAAAGAGGTCAGCCGAGCCCGAGCCATGCGGCTTGATACCATCATGTCTTCGCCCGTCATCACCGTCACACAGCAAGATTATATGCATGTTGCCCTAGGGCGGATGCAAAAACATGATATCCGGCATCTTGGGGTGGTTGATGCTGGTGATATTCTGACTGGATATATTTCAGGACGCGAATTGAACCGTTTGCGCCTAACAGAGGCGATGGTTATTGGTGATGAGATTGCGCATGCGCAGGATGCAGACCATATCGGTCATGCGATAAAAGGGTTGCCGCATCTTTGCAAATCGCTTCTCGATGAGGGCATTAAGGCTTATGCCATCGCATCCGTGGTCAGCGGACAATATCGTGCGGCCGTAGCCCGAGCAGCCGAACTGGCAGAGGCGATGATGGCAACAGATCAGGGGCCCCCACCTTGTGATTATTGTGTCCTGATCCTTGGGTCAGGCGGGCGTGACGAGAGCTTGCTGGCAGCAGATCAGGATCATGCCATTATCTATGCTGATGCACCGAAAGCTGAGCAGGCCAAAACACAGCGCTGGTTTGAAACATTAGGTCAACATGTAGCTGATATTCTGGATCAAGCGGGAATTCCCTATTGTGATGGCGGCGTCATGGCAAACACAGCGAAATGGTGCAAATCCCTTTCTGACTGGCAAAACACAATCCGTCACTGGATCAATCGCACTAAGGCAGAAGATATCCTCTATGTTGATATTTTCTTTGATTTCCATGCAGCTTATGGCAACCAAAGGCTAGCATATCAGTTACAAAATGATATCAATTCTGCGCTCAAAGGCCAGTCTGATTTCCTAAAAATGCTTGCCGGAAACATGCGATCACACAACGCTGGTAGCACCTTTTGGGGCGGCTTTAGCATGGAAAATGGCCGCTTTAATCTTAAACGCAATATGCTGTTGCCAATGATTGAAACGCTCCGCATCCTTGCAACCTCACGAATGATTACGGCTAGAAACAGTGTTGAACGCGCAGAACAATTGGTAAAAACTGGGACGGCTCCCCCTGAACTGATCCCCTTATCTGAAGATTTGCAATTCTGTGTTCGGCTCGTGCTTCGCCAACAGATTGCCGATATTGATCAAGGACAGCCGCCTAGCACCCTCATTGAATTAGCAAAATTATCAGCGCGCGAAAAACGCACGCTTAAATCAGCTCAAGCTCGTGTTAAACAGCTTGATCAACTGCTTTTTGATTGTCTATTTGGCTAAGATCACTGCGGTAGGCTAAGCTTATCTTCAACCTGATGGGTTTTAAGGCTATCAGCAATAAAGCCGCACGCCAAAAGATGTGCGATCACCCGGTTAATAAAGTCTAGCGCATCAGGATGATGAGGCCGCATCCCCACTGCCTGTTTGATCGCAGTAAAGGGTTCTGTGATGAGGCGATAATCCGACGCCCCTGTCCCTGGCAATTCCGACAGCAACTTAGGCTTAAGGCTAGCCAGCACATCGCCTTCACCGTCTTTGAAACGCTGATGAGATAAATCAATAGTTTCAACACGCAAGTAAGTTGGCTTAAGATAATGTTCACTTAGCCATAAATCATAGGCGCTGCGACCATAAAGGATGATTGAGATATCTTTCTTATCGACATCGGCGTTGGTGCGAATGGCACTGTCTTTTCGGGTTAGGAAATTAGCATCAATCAGAACATAAGGATTACTAAAGGCGATGGTTGCCGCACGTTCAGGTTCAACAGCGATATTGGCAAGGTCCCAGACGTCATCAGCAATCGCATCTGCTAACTGGCCCGGACCAGCAAAGGGGACTAACACACACGGAACGTCAAGCAAGCCAGCAATATATTGCGCCAAATCAGGGGATACCCCTTTTGCTGAGCCATCATCATTTTTCCCCAACACGAGGAGAAAATTAGCCATATTAATGCCAACACGCAGCTTCCCATAAGGAGCAAGCGCTGCCTTGATTGCAGGCGTTACAGGGGGAATCGGTAGTGATTTTGAAGAGGTTGTCATAGGATCTGCTTTCACATTAAACGGCATCCTACACAGGATTTTCTTACACCGCTCAGAATATTGTTTTATTTTGGCATAGGATAGAAAAAAGAAAAACCCCGGCGCTTTCGCGACGGGGTTTATTCATATTGCCAGTAATGGCAGGAGCGAAGGGACTCGAACCCCCAACCCCCGGTTTTGGAGACCGGTGCTCTACCAATTGAGCTACACTCCTATTCTGTCTGAAGGTAATCCTTCAATTTCTTATTCGACGATACCTGATACGACACCAGCACCGACGGTGCGTCCGCCTTCACGAATAGCAAAGCGCAGGCCTTCTTCCATCGCAATCGGCGTGATCAAAGTCGCTGTCATCGCAATGTTATCCCCTGGCATCACCATTTCTGTGCCTTCAGGAAGCTCAATTGAGCCTGTCACATCTGTCGTCCGGAAGTAAAACTGCGGACGATAGTTGCTGAAGAACGGCGTATGACGACCGCCTTCTTCCTTCGTCAGAATATAGGCCTCAGCCTTAAACTTCTTAAATGGCTTAATGCTCCCAGGAGCAGCCAGAACCTGACCACGCTCAACATCTTCACGCTTCGTCCCACGAAGAAGCACACCAACATTGTCGCCAGCCTCACCCTGATCCAAAAGCTTACGGAACATCTCAACACCTGTGCAGGTCGTCTTCGTTGTGTCACGAATGCCAAGGATCTCAATTTCCTCACCAACCTTCACAACACCACGCTCAATACGCCCAGTCACAACCGTACCACGACCAGAAATTGAGAACACATCCTCAATCGGCATCAAGAATGGCTGATCCTTTGGACGCTCAGGCTGCGGAATATAAGCATCTACCGCTGCCATCAGTTCATTGATCGCATTCTTACCAATCTCATCATCACGACCTTCTAGTGCAGCCAATGCTGAACCTTTAACGATCGGAATATCATCGCCAGGGAAATCATATAATGACAAAAGCTCACGGATCTCAAGCTCAACCAGCTCAAGGAGCTCCTCGTCATCAACCTGATCAACCTTGTTCATAAAAACAACAAGCGCAGGAACACCAACCTGACGAGCAAGCAAAATATGCTCACGTGTCTGGGGCATTGGACCATCAGCTGCACTCACAACAAGAATGCCGCCATCCATCTGCGCCGCACCAGTGATCATGTTCTTGACATAGTCCGCATGACCAGGGCAATCCACATGCGCATAGTGACGGTTCTCAGTCGAATACTCAACATGAGCCGTTGAAATCGTAATACCACGGGCACGCTCTTCTGGTGCACCGTCAATCTGATCATATGCCTGAAAATCTGCACGACCAGATTCCGCCATCACCTTCGTGATCGCCGCAGTCAATGTCGTCTTACCATGGTCAACGTGACCAATCGTGCCGATGTTTACGTGCGGCTTAGAACGATCAAACTTTTCCTTTGCCATCATTGTTCTCCTTAACGAGTTTCTTGGTTAAGCCATTTTGCTACGAACTTCGTCTGCAACCGCTTGCGGGACTTGTTCGTAATGGTCAAATTGCATGCTGTATTGCGCCCGGCCCTGAGACATGGAACGCAAAGTGTTGACATAGCCAAACATATTGGCCAGAGGCACCATGGCAGAAATCACACGGGCATTCGCGCGCTGATCCATACCACCAACATTACCGCGGCGACTGTTCAGGTCACCAATAATGTCACCCATATATTCTTCTGGGGTGATAACCTCAACCTTCATCACAGGTTCAAGCAAACGTGGCGCGGCTTTACCCATAGCTTCACGGAAGGCGGCACGAGCGGCAATTTCAAAGGCAAGCACAGATGAGTCAACATCATGGCTGGCACCATCAATCAGTTCAACTTCGAAATCAATCACAGGGAAGCCAGCGATCACGCCAGTATCCTTAGCAGACATTATCCCTTTTTCAACGCCTGGAATGTATTCTTTAGGAACGGAACCACCGACAACTTTATTGGTGAAATTATAACCGCCTTCACCAAGAGGACGGAAAATCAATTTAATGCGTGCAAATTGACCTGAACCACCAGACTGCTTCTTGTGGGTATAATCCACTTCGATTTCTTTTGTGATGGTTTCACGGTAAGCCACCTGTGGGGCACCAATATTGGCGCTAACCTTAAATTCACGCTTGAGGCGATCAACTAAGATATCAAGATGCAATTCGCCCATACCCTTCATGATGGTTTGGCCTGATTCTTCATCAGTAGACACACGGAAGGATGGGTCTTCGGCGGCCAGACGCTGAAGTCCAGCTGACATTTTTTCCTGATCGTTCTTTGAAGCAGGTTCAATAGCAATCTCAATCACTGGATCCGGGAAAGTCATGGTTTCAAGCACAACTGGATCAGCATTATCGCAAATGGTATCGCCTGTGGTGGTTTCTTTCATTCCCGCCAAAGCAACAATGTCACCAGCAAATGCTTCTTCAATCTCTTCGCGGTTATTTGAATGCATCATCATCATCCGGCCAATACGCTCACGCTTACCTTTGGTCGAATTGAGAAGATTATCACCCTTAGCCATCTTACCGGAATAAATACGGACAAAAGTCAAAGAGCCCACAAAAGGGTCATTCATAATCTTGAAGGCAAGACCGGAAAACGGCTCAGCGTCGTTGGCACGGCGCTCAATATTACGAGTTTCTTCTTCGTCACCTGGCTTAAAGCCAACATAAGCAGGCACATCAAGTGGGCCAGGCAAGAAGTCAATCACAGCGTTCAGCATAGGCTGAACCCCTTTGTTCTTAAAGGCCGATCCACATAGGACAGGAACGAATGACATGGACAATGTCCCCTTGCGGATCAATCCACGAAGGGTATCTACATCGGGCTCATTGCCTTCTAAAAAGGCTTCCATGGCATCATCGTCTTGCTCAACCGCAATCTCAATCATGGATTCGCGCATTTCTTGCGCTTTATCTTTTAGTTCATCGCGAATGTCTTGGATAACCCATGATGCACCGAGGTCTTCACCCTTCCAAATCCACTCTTTCATGGTGACGAGATCAACATGACCGATGAAATCTGTTTCAGCCCCAACAGGAATCTGAACAGGAAGAGGAATGGCACCAGTCCGATCTTTGATCATATGGACGCAGTTATAAAAATCAGCGCCGATCTTGTCCATTTTATTGACGAAGACAATGCGCGGAACTTTATAACGGTCTGCCTGACGCCATACAGTTTCTGTTTGTGGTTCAACACCAGCGTTGGCATCCAGCACACATACAGCACCATCAAGAACCGCAAGCGAACGTTCAACTTCGATGGTGAAGTCTACGTGGCCCGGAGTATCAATAATGTTAAAACGGAACTTTGCTTCTTCAGAATCATCACCATGTTCGCCAGATGGATTTTTGCCATCTTCAGTGCGGAACCACATACAGGTTGTTGCCGCTGAGGTAATGGTAATCCCACGCTCTTGTTCTTGTTCCATCCAATCCATGGTGGCGTTACCATCATGAACTTCACCGATCTTATGTGACCGGCCTGTATAGTAAAGAATACGCTCAGTCGTAGTGGTCTTGCCCGCATCAATATGGGCCATGATACCAAAATTACGATAACGAGTGAGAGGATAAGCACGAGCCATAACGAATAATTCCCTGTAATTTACCAGCGATAGTGTGAGAAGGCGCGGTTGGCTTCTGCCATCTTATGCGTGTCTTCTCTTTTCTTAACAGCAGCACCACGGTTATTCATGGCGTCAAGCAGTTCACCGCTTAAGCGGTCAGTCATTGTGTTTTCACCACGCTTGCGCGAAGAATCGATCAACCAGCGAATGGCCAGAGCTTGAGCGCGTGTGGAACGTACTTCAACCGGAACCTGATACGTTGCACCACCAACACGGCGTGAGCGTACTTCTAGGTTTGGGCGCACATTTTCAATGGCATCATGGAAAACTTTAACGGGTTCCATGCCTGTACGTTCTTGAATTTTATCAAACGCACCATAAACAATGCGCTCAGCTACTGAGCGCTTGCCATCATACATCAGGCAGGACATAAATTTTGAAACCACCACATCACCAAATTTGGGATCCGGCATGGGCTGGCGTTTTTCGGCTCTATGGCGACGTGACATGATATGAACCTATTTAGGACGTTTGGCGCCGTATTTCGAACGACGCTGCTTGCGTTTGGCCACGCCCTGGGTATCCAGCGTGCCGCGAATAATATGGTAACGAACACCAGGAAGGTCTTTTACGCGACCACCCCGGATCATCACAACTGAGTGTTCTTGCAAGTTGTGACCTTCACCCGGAATATAGCTAGTGACCTCAAAGCCATTGCTAAGACGGACACGAGCCACCTTACGCAGAGCTGAGTTCGGCTTTTTCGGGGTTGTTGTATAAACGCGGGTGCATACACCACGCTTTTGTGGACAAGCCTCCATTGCAGGGACTTTGTTCCGACTCACAGGTCTTTGACGACCATGGCGAATAAGCTGGTTAATCGTTGGCATACCAGACGCTTTCCATCACAGCATAGCAGAGCATAATTAAAGCCTGCCAGCTTGCACGTTAAAAAGTTATCGTAATTCATCCCTATGACAGGATGGCCGAGTGTGCTTGACGCATCCTCGACGACTTCACCCCAAGATTTCAGCCAATGCGTTTGTAATATCTACACGACAAGAGCCCTTGGAGTGGGCGGAAAATAAGATTTCCACACCCATAGGTCAAGTGGAATATTTACTTTTTTGCTAATTTTTATTCATTTTGGTCATTTTGACCTTGGGAACAGGTTACCCTGTTCCCAATATCAAGTCTTTATCGTAGCAAATGCTTTATTCAGATGCCTCAGAAATAGCACTTTCTGCGGCTTCAATCTGTGCTTGTGCATCCGAAGCGGCTTGTTCTGCGGCTAAACGGTCACGTTCTTCACGGTTTTCCTTTTCAATCTGCTTATCGCGGCTGTAAGCCACAGAGCGCAGTTTTGACATAATGCTACCAGTACCAGCAGGTATCAGACGACCGACAATCACATTCTCTTTAAGGCCGTTAAGGGTGTCTTCCTTACCCGATACCGCTGCTTCTGTTAGCACACGGGTGGTTTCTTGGAATGACGCGGCAGAGATGAAGGAACGCGTCTGCAGAGACGCTTTGGTAATCCCAAGAAGGACAGGATGCCCTGTGGCTTCTTCCACACCTTCAGAACGCGCAACGGCATTAGCTTCGTTAAACTCATCCCTATCCACCTGTTCCCCGTTCAGTAGGGTTGTTCCCCCCGCATTGGTGACCTCAACTTTTTGCAGCATCTGGCGAACAATCACCTCAATATGCTTATCGTTGATCTTCACCCCTTGCAGGCGATACACATCCTGAATCTCATTCACGAGATATTCAGCCAAAGCCTCAACCCCAAGAATATTAAGGATATCATGCGGAACTGGGCTTCCATCTAACAACAGATCACCCCGTCGAACCATATCACCTTCCTGAACAGCCAAAAGCTTGCCTTTTGGGATCATGTATTCGGCGGTATCTTGGCTTTCATCCACAGGCACAACGCGAATCCGGCGCTTGGTCTTATAATCAGCACCAAACTCAACACGGCCATCAATTTCACTGATAATGGCGAAATCTTTGGGCATTCTTGCCTCAAACAGTTCTGCCACCCGTGGCAGACCACCTGTGATATCTCTGGTCTTTGACGACTCACGCGGAATCCGTGCCAGCACATCACCAGCCTTAACGGTTGTTCCACTTTCCACAGACAGAATGGAGCTGACTGAGAGGAAATAACGAGCTTCCTGACCATTTGGCAGAATAATG
>JAQCJL010000057.1 GCA_027593125.1 Pseudomonadota bacterium
GTTCGCGCGGTTGCGCTTGGCTGGCTGATAACGCCTCCACCCCAAAGGGAGTTTGACGCAAAGATGGCATAGGATTTGCAGGTATAGCTTGCGCTGCCGAGGCATCATAGCTTGGCACGAATGGGATCGTCTGTGCTAAAACTGGGATAGACATAACAAAAGTATAATATAGTTAAGGCTAAAAATAAAGTCTGGAGTTATCAGTTATCATGTCAGTTAATAAAATGATGCAAGCCTACACTAAGTCTGATCACCAATCAGTGGCGGAATCCAATGATCCTATGGCACTAATCGCTCTACTTTTTGATGAATTAATAAGGGCAATGCAGGATTTCATCACCCATTCCGATAAAGACACCGGCAAAAAAGAAATCCAATCCCGGCAATTCAGCCGCTCCCTTACGATTATTTACGCATTGCAATCGATTCTCAATTTTGAAGATGGCGGCGATATAGCCACAAATTTATTCAAAATTTATGAATATTCCAGACAGCAACTATTGCAAGATTGGAAAAATAAAGCGACAGATGGGACGGAAAAAGCCATTGCTGCCCTTGATGATATTCGTGAGGCCTGGCATCAAATCAGCCGCCAAGTGCCACGATAATGACAGACACCATCCACCATATGCTTGATCACCTCGATGGGCTAAACATAAAAATTGCGGAAGCATTAGGCCGTGATGATATGGAAGTTGCGCTGACTTTGGATCAACAAAGACAAAACAGTATCAATCAGATTGATACCACTTCTGCACCATTATCGCCTGAAATTAAACATCGATTAGAAATAATATTAAAAAGCATAACATCCGATATCAAGCATCTTGAGAATAGTATCAAAACCCTTAATAAAGAAACTAGCCAAACTATCCGTAGATACAAAGGATACCGCTAGACTTTTTCCGTTGTCCTTATGATGCCGGTTTTTCGATCACATATTTCCGCATTTTTTCGATCAGCGTGGTGCGCCGCAATTTAAGCGCATCAGCGGCACGGCTAACTTGACCTTCGTGTCTATCAAGCGCAGCCTCAATTAAAGTGACCTCAATATCTTGCAGATGACGCCTTAAATCAATCTCATCAAAATAAGCAAACCAATCCCGATGATCCGATGGATGAGGTAAAGGGGGACGGTCTAAGGCCTCTTCTGCTGCTAATGGCTCTCCTAGGTCAGCTGTGGCTTGCCAAAGGAAATTGGTCTCTTCAGAAAACTTGGGAGCTTTCATCCGGAGAAGGTTTTCGCGAACTTCACTCGCCGTGATTGTCCGCCCAGCAAACAAAACCGAAGCGCGCTCAATGACATTGCGCAATTCACGGACATTGCCCGGCCAAGGATAGCGCATAAGCTCACCAACCGCCTCCTCTTCGAACTGAAAACTGCCATTTTCCATGTAGGTGTCATCTTCCATCATCGCTTTGATCAGCATAGGCAGATCAACTTTGCGTTCCGCTAAACTAGGGAGCTGCATAGGAAACACATTAATGCGATAATAAAGGTCAGCTCGAAAACTGCCATCATCAACCTTGGATTTGAGGTTTTGGTGAGTAGCACAAATCAACCGGAAATTAACCTTAACATCTTTGCCGCCACCAACCCTCTGAATGGTGCGGTCTTCAAGGGCACGCAAAAGTTTGGATTGAAGGGATAAGGGCATGTCCCCAATCTCATCAAGAAAGAGGGTTCCACCATCTGCCATTTCAAAGCGTCCACGACGCGGTTTATCCGCGCCGGTAAATGCCCCTTTTTCATGTCCAAATAATTCGGATTCGAGCAATTCTGACGGAATTGCTGCACAATTAATTGAAATCAGATCGCCTTTTCGGTTTGAAGCATGATGAATGGCACGGCTGACTACCTCTTTGCCTGTTCCTGTCTCACCCAGGATCAAAACCGTAGTCGCTGCTGGCGCCACCATTTTAACCATATTTTTTAAATCCACCATGGCGGCGGATTGTCCTGTGATCAATTTATCAATAATAGCGGTCATGCATGATCCTTAATGGAAAGTGTCATTATTTTGTTAAATTATTAGCAATTAATCAAGTTGCGTCAAAAAAATAACACAAAAGAAAATCAGATGCATGGTTTATTATTATTAAAAATTAATGTTTATTTTCAATGAATTAATATTTTTATTTAACCTTTGAACATACTGGCAAGGTTTTTGCCTGTTTGGTTTAGAAATTAATATTTTGTTAACTATTTGAGGGTACCATGTCCCATATTAGGCTCGCCAAAGAGAATTTTGACCAAGCAGACACGCTTGAGACTATTTTGACGCGGCGAATGTTTGCGGTCAGTGATCTCGCGGCCAAAGACTCCTCCCCTACAACAGGCGATATTCTGATTTGTTCTGATGCTTATGCTAGCAAACATGGTGGGCGCGAAAAGATCATTGAACTTGCCCGTCAGTTTCGCGCTACAAAAATCCTGATCCTGCGCGAACATCAACCTGCATTCACCATGACCACTGACCTTGGCGGTAAATTGATCACGATTGACCTGCCCAAGACTGCTAAAAAAGATCCTACCATGGATTATGGTTTGAATATGGCGGCATCATTGATTGAAGCCGAAGGTCATTTGGCAACAGGATGCCCATCCAGTGTAAATTTGCTGACCTTGGCGAAAAAAGTGGCGTCCACAGATGTCACGGTATTTATTAATGGCCCAACCGGCACAGGCAAAGAAGTGCTATCGCGGTTTGTTCATTTTCATTCTGCCCGCAAAGACGCCCCATTTGTTGGGATTAATTGCGCAGCTATTCCGGAAAACATGCTTGAGGCCATCCTCTTTGGTCATGAAAAAGGCGCTTTTACCGGTGCTTCAACAGCGAATAAAGGGATTTTCCGCGCCGCCGATGGCGGCACATTGCTGCTTGATGAGATTTCCGAAATGCCCTTAGGCTTGCAAGCCAAGCTGCTTCGGGTTTTGCAAGAAAAATTGGTTACACCACTTGGTAGTCAGCAAGAAATTTCGGTTGATGTTCGTGTCATTGCTACCACAAACCGATCTATGATTGATGAGATTCAAAAGGGACATTTTCGCGAGGACCTTTACTACCGGCTTAATGTCTTTCCTTTGCAAACCATCAGCATTGCCGACCGCAAAGCTGATATTATTCCTATCGTGACTGCGTTGCTGATGCGCCATCATAACGATATTACCATGATCCCTTGGATGGATGATCAGGCTGTTAGGATATTGACCGAATATCACTGGCCTGGAAATGTGCGCGAACTGGAAAATGTTCTTCAGCGCGCGATTGTTCTGGCAAGCGACAAAGTCATCACCCAAGACGATATCATCATCGACACCGCCATGAGCCAGTTGATGCCGCAACAACACGCCGCCGAGCCTGTCGCCCAGGCCCTAGCACGCTAACCCTTATAATAGGATCTGATTATGAACAGCATTAAACCCGCAGGACTATCCCAAGTCAGCCCAAGTAGCGCGCTTCAAGATGCTAAAGCGGCATTAAACAACGCCAGACTTGATCAAACCTCAAGCTCAGTGAGTTTTTCAGAACGCATGGGCGGCGCAATCAATTCTGTTGCTGAGTCGCAAAACACCAGTATTGAGCTTGCTAAGGCTTATGAACTTGGGCTTGAGAATGACTTAAGTAAAGTCATGATTAGCCAACAAATTTCCTCCCTTGGCTTTCAGCTCACCCTGAATGCACGGAATAAAGTACTCAGTGCTTATAAAGATATCATGAATATGCCTGTGTGATGACTGATCATCACCTCAACATATACGCATAAGATGGAGCAAAGATAATGGCAGACGCGACAACCATGAATGAAAAAAACGGAAGTGTTGCAGTAGCAGGCGGCGCGGGCCTTCTGTCTAATATCCGTCGAATGACCTCTGACCCTAGTGTCAAACGATCAATGCCAGCTATTATCGCGGTAATCGCCGTGCTTGCTGGAATTGTGGTTTACATGATCATTCAGAAGCCTGCGGTGACTTCACTTTATGCTTCCTTGCCTGAAGCTGAAAAAGCACGGGTTGTCGAAGCCTTGCGTAATGGCGGGGTAGATGTCACGCTTGACCCCAGCACGGGGGATGTTCTTGTGCCCACAACAGATTACCATAGTGCGCGGATGATGCTGGCGGCACAAGGCCTGCCGGAATCAGTGCCTGATGGCTATGCTTCGATTGGCGATATTCCCATGGGGGCAAGCCGTTCGGTTGAGAGCGTTAAGATCAAGCAAAGCCAAGAAATTGAATTGGCGCGATCCATTGGTGAAATTGATGGCGTTGTCGCGGCAAGAGTGCATTTGGCGCTACCTGAAAAATCGGTTTTTGCCCGCACGGCTGTTCCGCCTAGCGCCTCAGTTTTTCTGCAATTAAGTAATGGGCGTACGCTGGGTATCCATCAAGTTAACGCGATTGTTCATTTGGTGTCGTCTTCTATCCCTAGTATGGCCAAAAGTGATGTGACGATCGTTGATCAAAACGGCAATCTTTTATCCAAACCTTATGATGATCCCTCCAATGTTCAGAATGACGGTGAGCTTGAACACCGGATGAAACTAGAACAGATTTATCGTAATCGCATTATTCAACTGGTTTCCCCTATTGTCGGCGCTGGGAATGTGATGGCGCAGGTCAATTTGGATATTGATTTTACCCAAAACGAGATTACCGAAGAATTGGTTGACCCCCAAGCCAGCGCCTTACGCAGCTCACAGTCTAGTCTAGACATTGCGGCGAAGCCTGATGCCAAAGGGATACCAGGGGCAACAACAAATCGGCCTCCTGATGCGGCTCAGATTACCTCAGATTTTTCCAGCGGCGCCTCTGGTGATGGAATACAAACGCGGTCTTCTAATGAAGTGAAGAACTTTGAAGTCAGCCGTTCCATTTCAACCACCAAAAAGCCGTCAACCCGTATCGTTACGATAAACGCATCTGTTTTAGTTCGTGATATGGAGGCTGAAAACCCTGAAACAGGGCTGATGGAAGTTCAGAAAATTCCTGAAGATACGCTGAAAGAAATTGAAGCTTTGGTGGCTAATGCTATTGGCATCAATGCTGAGCGCGGCGATAAGTTAACTGTCAGCAGTTCAAAATTTGCTTCTGCGATTGAAGGCTTTGAAAAGCCTTGGTATGAGCTGGATTGGGCTGTCAATATCATGAAACAAGGTATGACCTTACTGGTCATGGGCGTGATTATCCTTGGGGTCATCCGTCCTTTGATCAATCGGATTATTGTCCCAATTGCCCCTGGCAAACCAGGCGAAGCTCTAGTCCATCTTGAAGATGAAGTGGATATGGACACTGTTGAGATCAAAGAAGGCGAAAGCCTAGAAGACATCAAAGCTAAACTTAAGCCTAAAAAGGCCTCTGTTTCCGCCGAGATGCTGGATACTGCAAACACCTATGATGACAAAGTCGCAATTATTCGGATGATTGTTAGCGATGAGGCAGGACGCGTTTCCAACGTCTTCAAGGCAATGATGAAGAAGGATATGGGTTAGTCATAATATTATAAAAATCTGATATAATATTATGATTACAGAAAACCCAATGACGCAAAACATGGACGAACGAGGATAACACCATGGCTGAAACTGATAATAATACCGAAGTGTCGATTTATGACTCCCTTACCGGGACTCAAAAATCTGCCATCCTCATGATGCTGCTAGGTGAAGATGAAGCCTCGGAAATCCTGCGCAATCTTGACCCAAGAGAGGTTCAGCATCTCGGCCGTGCCATGTATTCGGTTCAAGGTCTAGATCAGGACACGGTGAATAAGGTTCTTGATGAGTTTCTGACCATCATTAAAGAACAAACCAGTCTTGGCCTAGGCGCAGGAAATTATATTCGCAATGTGCTGAATAAGGCGTTGGGCGAAGATAAAGCCCAATCTGTGCTAAGCCGAATTACCCCTTCTAGCAGCAATCAGCCTATTGAGATTCTGGACTGGATGGATTCCAAATCAATCGCTGAATTGATCACAGATGAGCATCCACAGATCATTGCCTTGGTAATCTCTTATCTCGATTTTGGGGTTGGCGCTGATGTGCTTGGGTTATTGCCCGAAGATGTTCAACCCGATGTTATTGCGCGCATCGCAACGCTTGAAACCGTTCAGCCAGATGCGTTGAAAGAGCTTGAAGTCGTGATGCAAAAGAAATTCGCAGCCAACACCAACCTGCGCGCATCGCAAGTTGGCGGCGTCCCAGCAGCAGCAAAAATCATGAACTTTACCAAGCAAGCGATGGAAGCGCGGATTATGAAGTCACTTGGCAAAGAAGATAAGAATCTGATGATTGCGATTCAGGAAAGCATGTTTGTCTTTGATAACCTTATCATGTCCGATGATAAATCCCTCCAGACCCTTCTGCGTAGTCTTGATACTGAAGACTTGGTGCTGGCACTTAAAGGTGCAGATGAGCCCCTTCGCGAAAAGCTGTTTGCGTGTATGTCATCGCGAGCTTCTGCTAATCTTCAGGATGAAATGGAAGCCCTTGGGCCTGTTCGCCTGACTGAAGTTCAAGAAGCTCAAAAACGGATCATTAACGTGGCCCGGCGCTTGTCTGATGAAGGCAGTATCGTGCTGGCTGGCCGCGGCGGTGATGATTTTGTGTAGACAAGGATCAGAAAGCGACCTCATCAAAGAGTAAATCATGACAAGCGTAACTAGCGAAAACATCACTGAGCAGAAGCCAGATAACGCCCCCGTTGAGGTGGCGGATATCATGCGCCTGATCAAAGCAGCAAAATCCGCCGGTTATGTTCAATCAAAAGATGGTCATATCAAACCAAATGGCCCTTTCAAGACACTAACGCTTAAGGATATAGCGAAAAAGAACAGCCAGACCCAAAACCAAATGCCTCCTGCTGCCCCCTCCTCTGCCAAAGATCAGATTGAGCCTGGGTTAGATGACGCTGCCCAAAAGACTGCTGCTGAAACTGAAGATAGCCAGCCAACGGATAAAGCAAGACCAGTGCAAGACGCCGAAGCCGCGGACACGGCACAAGAGCCTTCTGTTGAGAGCGCGGATGATGCCAGCCTTGACGCCGCGCAAAATGCGGGCCCCATAACAGACGACCTGGCCGAGGCTGGTAGCGATAATGCCGAAATGGCAGAACGTGAAGCCGAAGCCTCACCTGAGGAAAACGCAGACCATCTTCCGGCTGATGTAAACAATGACTTGCCAGAGGGTAATAAAGATCAAGATGGGTTTAAGACAACATTGACCCCCACTGATCCCCCACAAGGTGAGCCTGTTGAAGAGCCCCAAAACGCTGAATATCAACGTGGTTTTGAAGAAGGCCAAGCCGCCGCCAAGCAAGAGCTAGAGACAAGCCTAGGTGAAGCCATCATAAGTTTTCAGGCCGCCGCGGCAGCCCTTGGCAAAGATGATAACATTGACTTGAGCCAATTGGATCAAGCTATGACAAAGGCTATTATTCAGCTTGCCAGCGCGCGCGCAGGGATGGCGATTGATGAAAACCCTGATGGGTTTGCTGCACGCATTGAAACTATGGTTAGCCGTATCCGTAATCGTGTCGATGAGCCGGTTATCCGCCTTCATCCCCAAGATGCTGAGATCATTCGGAGCCAACTTGAAGAACGGCTTGCCCCACGTGGGTTTAAGTTAACCGCAGATGAAACGCTGAAACGCGGTGATGCCCGTGTGGATGTAGGTTCTATCGGAGTGATGGACCTGATTGATGATCAGGTTAGCCTTAAGCCTGCTTCCACAACACCAAAGAAGGATGAGCCAGAAGATGTCTAGTATCGCTGATATGATGCTTCATAAAATTGATCAGATTTCTTTTGATCGTGGGGAAACACATTATGGTCAAGTCTGCCGCTTTGACGGTCAATTTGTGGAATGTTATGGCTTTCCTGCGCCAATTGGTTCGGTTTGTGAAATT
The DNA here is from genome assembly GCA_027593125.1 of Pseudomonadota bacterium. GTDB lineage: Bacteria > Pseudomonadota > Alphaproteobacteria > Puniceispirillales > UBA1172 > UBA12202. Next base: position 7,904 of record JAQCJL010000057.1, read on the forward strand.
GAAACGCTAACAGGCCAGCCAGCCATGGCGGAAATAGTTGGCTTTAATGATGGCCGCAATATGCTGGCTATGCTGGATCATGATGCAAAAATTTGTGATGGCGCGACAGTAAAATTGATTAACACAGGGCATCATATTGCGATCGGGGATGGCCTGTTGGGCCGTGTGACCGATGCCCTAGGCGAACCTTTAGATGGCAAACCCCTTGGCAGACTTGATGACACTTGGCCATTAGCTGGAAAACCGCTTAACCCCCTTATGCGCGCACCAATCACTGACCCGCTTGATGTCGGGCTTAAGGCTATAAATGGGCTTTTGACGGTGGGTCAGGGGCAACGCATTGGTATTATTGCCGGGTCTGGTGTTGGTAAATCTGTTCTGCTTGGCATGATGAGCCGCTATACCAATGCGGATATTGTTGTTATCGGGCTTATTGGTGAGAGAAGCCGTGAGGTTGGCGGTTTTGTGAACACCGTCCTTGATGATGAAACTCGTGCGCGCACAACGGTTGTTGCGGTTCCTGCTGATCGGTCGCCTTTACTGCGTATTCGCGGCGCAGAACGCGCCACGGCGATTGCCGAATATTATCGGGATAAGGGCAAAAATGTACTCTTGATCATGGATTCGTTAACGCGTGTGGCCCATGCCAGACGGGAAATTGGCCTTTCCTTGGGTGAACAGCCAACATCTAAAGGCTATCCTTCTTCGGTGGTCTCTTTCCTGCCGCGCCTAATTGAACGCGCAGGAACCGGAACCCCCGGCCAAGGGTCAATTACCGGATTTTATACCGTTTTGGCAGATGGTGATGACGGAAATGATCCTGTTGTGGATACCGCACGTGCTATTTTAGATGGTCACATCGTGCTATCCCGAAATCAGGCACAGATGGGGATATATCCGGCCATTGATGTATCGCTTTCGGTCAGCCGCGTGATGAATGAGATCACAAGTCCTGAACACCAACAAATGGCGCGGCAATTCAAACGCCTTGTGGCGCTTTATTTGGAAAACCGTGATCTAATCTTGATGGGCGGATACCGCCAAGGACAGGATCCAGAACTAGACAGTGCCGTTCAGCTTTGGCCAGCCTTAATGGCTTATATTCAACAGAATGAGGGCGAAAAAGCTGATATCAAGATCAGCATAGATGGCCTTATTGCCTTAATGCCAAAGTAACCCGATGACAAAAAAACGCGACATTTTTGAACGACTTGCCTTACGCGAAAAAGTCATTGCCATGTCACGAGCGGACACTATTCGCACTCTTGATGAAGAACATCAGAAAATCAGCGCGATTGGTGATAAATTAACCGAAATGGCAGCGGAAACCCAATTAAAGCCAGGAACAACTTCGATGATGGCGTTGCGATCCGCCAAGCATTATGGCGGCAAGATCAGTGAACAAGTGAAACTGATTGAAAGCCGAAAAGGGTTTCTAGAAACTGAGATCAATGATGAGCAAATCATCCTCAGCCAAGCGCTTATCCGAAAAAACAGAGCCACTGATAAATCGCGGCAATACCAGCAGATGGTGCGCGATCAAAAAGAAGAAAAAGCTGATACCGATGTGCCGCGCTCCCAACGCCATGCTGTGACAAAAGCCTGATTTATCGCTCTCTTGGCATTGTTTTTGCAACACCTCAGCTGATGATTTTAAGCAAGGATGATGTTTGCTCATGACCACAATTAATGTTGCATCGTTATTTGCACCTAGCAAAACTGGCGGATTGGTCAGCGAAAATGGTGAAGCTGCAGATGGCGTGGCGGCTATTTTTGACGCTATACTGTCTGCGATCTCTGAATGGAATCAGCTCGCAGGTGACGAAAGTATGGAAACATCGCAAGATGGCAACCCAGAAGGTGAACATCCCAATGCAGAACAAGTGTTGGCTATGGTCATTTCTGATGACAGCGTAAAACCTTATCTTGATGAGCATACTGGCCAAGATCTATTGCCTCTTTTAGAGAATATTTTAACTCTGCCAGAGCCAAAAGAAGCTATGCTGGAGTGGGCAAACCAAATGGCACTAGAGCATCCGATCATTGATCAAGACATGACGGAGACTACCCCATCACCCCTGACTGAAACGGTGATGATGAAACCCTTATCTGATCAAAACATTAAAAATCTTGAGCAGCAAAGCCGAACGAATGATTTGCTGTTTCAAGTGATGGGAAATCAGAAATCTGTCCCTCATAAGATGAAAAATGGATATGGCGAAGCACGTCATTCAGGTCAAATCTTAGCTAGCCTGATACGTAAAACCATGCCTGCCCTTGATCATGCCGTAGCTGCAACACCGCCAGAACAGGAAAGCTTGCCTCAGGCCATTTATGGCCCACACCCGCAACAGGACCAGATAACTGGAATGAGTATCAGGGTTAATCATGTCGCGAATAGCCCTGCCCCTGAACTCAGCGCCGAGCATCTTTATGGCCCGTTTGAACGGCATAGCCCAATGGCTAAACTCACATCACAGGCGACTATGTCCATGACAAATAATGAGATAGCAAAAGAGTTATCCCTGACGGCCTCCACCTCTGATGAAGGGGAGGTGGCATCTGAAAAGATAGATCCTATCATAGCAATGAGCAAAAAAGCTAAGCCAAGTGCTAATGGTGATGA
>JAQCJL010000004.1 GCA_027593125.1 Pseudomonadota bacterium
AGGTCTGTTGCCCAAGACCTTTGCTACATACTCACTATTCCGTCTAGCCGTTCGAACAAAGATACGGTCAGTGTTACCCTTGATGGAAAGGTACATATCCACTGCATCCAGCATAACAGGGGAGGTGTATTCCACATCATCTGTCTTCACGAGATGGATAGCAGGGATGTCCATTTGCTGTAGACGAAGACCAAGCCAATAGTCCTCAAGCCTCTGTGTCACTGACTGTGCCGCACGGACTGCACTAGCATATGATTTGGTCTTCAAGCTGAAGGACAATCTATCAGAAGCATAATGCTTCTTCACATCATAGGGGACACGTCTAGTGTAATAGTAAACCCCATCTCTGTTGGACACATAACGAACATCAGAATTGTACATCAATCTGTACATCACCACACCTCGCAGACATTGCATAATGCCTACAATTCAATGTGTTAGCACATAATATGATGAGATATATGGAGCGGGTGATGAGATTCGAACTCACGACCCTTACCTTGGCAAGGTAATGCTCTACCCCTGAGCTACACCCGCATCCGAGCCCTGCAATATAATGCAAGTCGGGATGGACGCAAGCGAAAAATGATCTGTCAGTAATGAGATGTCTTTGTCATGACTGATGGCTGTGATGTGACTCCACCAGAACAAGGTGATGACGGCGATCTACGCATTCAATGCGGTGTGCAATCCAGTGATGATATAATCCTGTGTGGCGTCATCCAACCAAGCATGAAATGGCAATGCCAAAATACGATCACAAAGCTCGGCTGTTACCTCAAGGCCGCCTGTTTCAATAGGATAAGCAGCATAGGGGGGATGTTGATGAATACCTTGGGTGTAATAAATCGCCGTCGGAATGCCTTTTTGTTTCAGTGCTGCTTGGATTGTGTTGCGATCAGTCCCATTGGGCAGAAGCACACAATATTGCGCCCAGCTAGAGGTGGCGTCATTCGCTAATTTTTGTGGCGTAACAAGCCCAGCAAGCGCATCGTGATAACGATCTGCAAGAACCTGCCTGCGCCGAAGCTCATCTGGAAATATTGCTAATTTTTCCAGCAATACTGCCGCTTGCATCGTGTCCATCCGTGCGGTCATACCAATCCGATCATATTGATAACGGTTCTTGCCCATACCATGCACTCGGGCTGATTTGGTAATATCGGCTAAATCATCATCATCAGTGAAAACTGCACCACCATCACCATAACAGCCAAGGGGTTTTGCAGGGAAAAAACTGGTGGCGGTCATTTTGGCCATCTGCCCAACCACCTTACCATCACGCTGTGCCCCTATTGATTGGGCAGCATCATCAAGAACCCAAAGCCCATGGCTGTCCGCAAAATGATTAATCGTAACCATATCCGCGGCTTGACCAAAGAGCCCCACAGGGATAATGCCAACCACACGAATGCCTGCGGCTTGTGCCGCCGCCATCGCATCATCAAGCTTATGCGGATCGAGGGTAAAGGTTTCATGATCCACTTCTGCGAAAATGGGAACCGCGCCTAGGCACGGCATGACCTCAGCGCTGGCAGCGAAACTGAAACTTGGAACAATGACCCCATCGCCCGGCCGCAAGCCAAGTGCCATCAGGCAAAGCAACAGGGCATCGGTGCCGCTTGAGGTGCTGATGGCATGACGCGTTTTGGTAAATTGGGCTAATTTGGTTTCTAGCGCGGCGATCTCTGGTCCCATGATATATTGGCCATGGTTCAACACCTTTTGCAGGGCCTCATCAACCTGTGGGCGAATGTGTGCTTGCTGTGCCGCGAGATCAATAAAGGGGATCATATTTTCAGCGGAATAATGTGGCGACGATGTTGTGGTCATAATGCTTTCCTTAAACGGTCATTCCCTGGTGCGGTTCTATGGATACTAATGATGGTTGGATAGTTTTTGGCTGGCATGCTTTTTCATCTGATCCAGTAACCTTTGGACATATAGGGCTTCGGTCAGATCTGTTGGTGCTGGCTGGTTTGTTTTCACCATATTTATAAAGGCCTGCATTTCGTCTTTTAGCGGCTCCGACGGCGGCAATGGTATCGGTTCTGGCTCGCCGCATTCAAGATTGGGGGTATGCTTATCTCTTAGGATACGCATGGGATAGCGCGTCAATTTGCTTTCCCAAGGTTTGGTGTCATCAAACACCAATGAGGCTTCATCACCAACAATGGTCAAATTATGCACTTTGACGGGGTTCATCCAATTGGCCTGAATGGTAGCTGATACCCCATTAGCAAAACCAATTTGTGCTGTGACGATATCATCAATCCCAGGCGTAATATGGCTAATCATATGGCAGGACACATGCTGTGCCTCCGCCCCTTTGACCAGATGATAGATCATCGCCAAATCATGTGGACAAAGATCAAAAAGCGCAGATTCCGTGGCGCGCACCCGACCTGCAGCAAGCCGACTAGCACGGATATGCCGCATCTTTCCAATCTGGCCTTGTTCAACCGCCTTTGCACAGGCAATAAACGCCGAATGATAACGTAGCAAATGCCCAAGCATAACCTGCCGGTTAGCGGCACCAGCAGCTTTGGCAATGGCTTCCGCATCTGCCAAAGTCAGGGCCAAAGGCTTTTCGATATAAATGTGTTTTCCCGCCTCTAGCGTAGCGACCGCCAAATCATGATGGCTAGGGGCTGGTGTCGCCAGCGCAACCCCATCGATATCAGAGTTTGCCAGAATATCGTCAAAGGACATCACTGCCACCCCATGCTGATCGGCAATATGCTTGGCGCGGTCTGGCTCGCTATCGCAGATGCCAGCAAGAACCCCCAAATGCGCAAGATTGCGAGCAATATTTTGCCCCCACATTCCTGTGCCGATGAGGGCAATAACAGGCTTATCATTGGGTTGTTTAGACATGGTGTATTCAGCTTTCACAATCTTTACCATTGCTATCACGCAACTTTGGCGCGTGGTCAATCGTTGCATTTTGTTATATTCCGTGAATCCGATGGGAATAATGGTAATCTGTGCGACAAACCGCCACAAAGGCGGTGGCGCAATCCGTTGTTAATATTTCACAATTCGCAATATTTAAATCCAATACGCTAATATTGATCCCTTGAACGCTCTGCAAGTTAGGACCCTAATATGACAGCCCCTTTGCCTTATCATCCCAATGATCTGATGGCTGTGCTAGAAGAATTGGGTATCGTCGTCGCGAAGTTTTCTCATCCGCCGTTGAGGACAGTTGAAGATTCCCAAGCATACCGCCAAGGGATGCAGGGTGGCCATGCCAAAAACCTTTATCTGCGTGATCGGAAAAAGCGCAATTACCTTGTTGTTGCTGAAGAAACCCAACCGATTGATCTTAAAGTGTTGGCAACAGCAATGGAAGCCGATCGGCTGACCTTCGGTAGTCCAGACCGCTTGATGCAGTATTTGGGCGTGATACCAGGGGCGGTGACGCCATTTTCAGTGATTAATGATCAGGCAGGTGAGGTGACGGTTTTTCTCGATGAAACCCTAGCTAATATGGAAAAGGCTAATTTTCATCCGCTTGTAAATGATCAAACGGTGACCATTGCAATATCAGATTTGATGCGATTTTTCTCCTACACCGGGCATTCGGTGACCATTCTGCCTCTTCAGAAATTAATGAAATAATTCTTGTGTTTAATGACTTGTCATTCTGAAAAGAAATACTATTTTAAAATTAAGGCCGGTATAATAATAAGTTCTTTTCCGGAAAATTAAGTCAATTTACATTTGGTAGAACATGGTTTCTTTAGATAAAGCCAATAATAGAGATATTTCTGGAATGGGTGTTGATGTCACAACCTCAACATTCATGAGTGAGGTTGTCGAAGCCTCACAACACCAGCCTGTTATCGTGGATTTCTGGGCGCCATGGTGTGGTCCTTGCAAACAGATGATGCCAGCTTTAGAAAAAGTAGTGGCCTCAACGCATGGCAAAGTGAAGCTAGCCAAAGTTAACATTGATGAAAATCAGGACATTGCCCAACAGCTTCGGGTGCAATCGGTGCCGACAGTATATGTGTTTGTCAATGGGCAACCAGTAGATGGGTTTGTTGGCGCAAAACCAGAATCCGAATTGCAGGCCTTAGTTAATCAATTAGTGGATCAGTCAGCAGATGGCGGCTCACCTCAAAGCTACCTTGAAGAGGCAGAACAGGCCATTGCGGCAAAAGATTTCAGCGCTGCCATCGGGGCTTTTCAGATGGTACTTCAGATGGAAGAAACCAATGAGGTTGCGATTGCAGGATTGCTCAGGTGTTTAATTGGGCTCAATGATCTTGAAGGCGCGCGTCAAATGTTGGACAGCCTCTCTGAGGAATTAACATCCACTGCTGCCATTGAAGAAGTAGCAAAGCGCCTTACCTTTGCTGAGAAAGCTGCTGAACATGCTGGCGCATTATCAGAATTACAGGCCGCCGTTGATGCAGAGCCTGAAAATATGCAGAAACGCTATGACCTTGCCATGGCCCAATTTGGGGCAGGAATGTCAGAAGAAGCCATCAATCATTTGTTGGATATGATAAGAAAAAATAGAAACTGGAATGGAGATGCGGCACGTCTCCAGTTGCTTGAAATATTTGCTGCATTGGGGCCAACCGCCCCTGAAGTCAAGGAAGGTCGAAAACAACTTTCATCACTTCTGTTTTCGTGAAGACGTTTTAAAAGTTTAACAAGTCCATCCCATGGAAGGATAATAACATGAAACGGAATTCGCTTGATCCTAATCTTGAGGATTTACCGGGCCTAATCCCAATATTTCCTCTTGATGGCGCTTTGCTCCTTCCCGGGGGCAGGTTGCCACTTAATATCTTTGAGCCGCGGTATCTTTCAATGATATCTGATGCGCTATCAACCCCGCACCGTTTGATTGGTATGATTCAAACAAACTCCAGCACGACCCAAGATGAAATGTCACCGATGTTGTATTCTGTTGGCTGTGCTGGACGTATTTCGAGTTTTGAAGAAACCTTAGATGGCCGCTATCTTATCTCGCTTGATGGTATGATCCGATTTAAAGTGACTGCCGAAGCAGAGGGGCGGTCTGATTATCGGCAATGCCATGTTGATTATCGTACATATTCTGATGATCTCCATGTTAGCGAGAAGTCATTTGATCGAAGCCGGTTGATGGTGGTGTTAAAGCGGTATTTCAGCATGAAAGGGTTTTCAGCAGATTGGGAATCGATTGAGGCCTGTGCGGATGAAAAACTCATCACAACTCTTTCTATGATTTGCCCTTTGCCTGTGGCAGAAAAACAAATGCTTCTGGAATCACTGGATGTTCCTTCCCGAGGCGAAATGTTGACGACTATGCTGGAAATGGAAATCCAGATGCAGTCGTCCAATAATAAACAACAAGGCCATGTCAGACACTGAAAACACATCACGTAAACTTGATCCCGCTCTCTTGGAAGTGCTGGTCTGTCCAGTTTGCCATGGGCCGTTGACTTATGATCAGGTTAATCATGAATTGATTAGCGAGCAAAGTGGTCTTGCTTATCCGGTTCGTGATGGCATCCCGATTATGCTGGTAGATCAGGCGCGTCGGCTGGATGGGGCATGATGATAAGCCAAGCTTGGCCATCGGAAATCCAACTATCACAAGACAAAAGGTTGCTGAGTGTCCGTTTTGATGACGGGCTTAGCGCTGAGCTTCCGGCCGAACTTTTGCGCGTGGAATCCCCATCAGCTGAGGTTCAGGGGCATGGTAGTGGTCAAAAGAAAACCCCAGCTGGAAAACAAAAAGTCACTATCACCGCAATCGAAACCGTTGGACAATATGCTGTTCGCCTCGTCTTTGATGATGGTCATAACACAGGGATTTATTCATGGGAGGTTCTCTATCGGTTTGCCACCGATCACGAACACATGATGGGCAATTATCTTGACCGCCTCAAAGAACAAGGGCTTAGCCGTGATTAAACCACCTGCCACTGGCAAGTTTTTCTGCTAAGGCCTTAACAGGGCGAAGATTAGCCACTGCCATCCCCATTCCTGCCAATCGCCGCCGCCGCTTTCCAAAAGAAAACAGCATATTCAATCCATCTGTTGCCATGGTCATCATCGTGACTTCAGGCCATCGGCGCATAGCATAGGTTTTAAGCACATTGGCGCCGCCCATATCTGCCCCTGTATTTCCAGCGGCATTGATCACATCCATAAGGGTCATGATATCCCCAAGCGCCAGATTATAGCCTTGACCCGCCAGAGGGTTGATCGCATGACTAGCATCACCAAGCAACGCTAAACGCGTTGCCACAGGCCAAACGGCGTGTTGCGGAATAATGGGGAAAGCTTGTTTTGGGCTGGCTAGGCGTAATCCGCCAAACACCTTTCCACTAGCATCATCAAGAGCCATGGCAAAGCGGTCATCATCTGCTTCCATCAGTTGCGCGGCGTCTTCGGTTTTCATGCTCCAGACGAGTGAGGCGAGATGCGGTTCAGGCATTGGCATCAGAGCCATAGGCCCGCCAGGTAAGAATTTTTGCCATGCTATATTCTGATGCGGCGCATCTAAGGAAAGGATTGCCACAATAGCGGTCTGATGCAGATTACGGGTAATAACCCGAATGGATGCCGCTTGGCGCAAAACGCTGTTTCTGCCATCAGCGGCAAGGATCAACCCTGCAGGAATAGATTCCCCCTGATCGGTGATCAGATTGGCAGCGCTATGACCAAAGATAGGGTGCTGAGGTTTGTAGTCAGTGATACGGGCAGTGGTGTGTGTAATCAATGGTGATGCTTCCACCAAAGCGTGTAAAGCCATGTTCAGATCACGGTTTCTGACCACCCAAGCCAATGGGCCGGTTTCAGGTTTATCCCAGTTAATCACCGCGTCTAACGGTTTTTCACGAGGGGTATCATCAGTAACCAAAATGCGGTCAATATGAGCCAATTTTTCTGCCAAAGGGGCATCGCCTGTAATGGTGTCCATCACCCCTAGGGATTTAAGAAACCCATACGCCACTGGGTTAATCGTGGTTGTGCGAAGCGCATCAACGCTTTCCTCATCATGGTGATAGAGCTGGACAGCATAACCATGATCTGCCAGAGCTAACGCCGCGGCATAACCGGTTAACCCGCCACCAACCACATGAATGCCATGCTTGCCTGATGCGAGAGAATGTTTAGACGCGGCCGTCATGAGTAGGACTCATCAGTGCGGCTAAGTTGCTTGACGGCCTCCATCATTATGGGCAAAAGGCTGCCACCAGAATAGAGAATGCCATGGCACCCTGCGGCGCTTGCCGCCGCCATATCGGTGTCACGGTCACCAATCATCACGCTTCGGCTAAGATCAATCTGATGGCGATTTGCTAAATCAAGGATCATCCCCGGTTTTGGCTTGCGGCAGGAACAATCCCTCATTTCGGGATCAATAGCCTTGGGATGATGCGAGCAGATAGCAATATCCATAATCTGGCCACCTTTTGCGGTAATACATTCACACATATGGGTATGAAAACGATGAACGGCCGCTATATCAAAATAACCAAGTCCGATACCGCCCTGATTGGTCACGACAAAAATGGGGAAACCGGACTGATGGGCGAACTTGATCGCATCGGCAGCATCTGGCATAAAGTCAAAATCCTCTACCCGATGTGGGTAGCCATGATCAATGTTGATAACACCATCACGATCCAAAAAGAGAGCAGGGCGAGGCTGAGGCATAACGCTAAACTAACCGGGATCAGCCCTAAATTTCAATAGCAATATCAAAGCAAGATAAGGTAACATGGCTTCATGGCGGAACAAGACGATAAGACCCCGATAATTTCACCGGTTATGACCGCATGGCTAAAGCGTATGGTTTTTAAAATAGCGGCTATTGGGCTTGCTGTTATTGGCGTCTGTTTATTTGCTATTTTGTTAAGTTATCATCCCTCTGATCCATCTTTTAATAGTGCTGCAGATGCTGATCCGGCTGTGTTGAAAAACATGCTTGGGGGATTTGGTGCTAATTTGGCGTCAATTCTGATCAATGCCTTTGGTTTTTTGGTATCTATAGCATTGGCGATCATCCCTTTGATTTGGGCGTTTCGGATGTGGCAGAACCGCTGGAAGGGTCGGCTTCTTATGCGGCTATATTTTCTCCCTTTTGTTCTGATCTTTTTGGCCACTTCGCTTAAAGCGTCGCATCTTTTTTTCGAAACAGGACTTAGTTTTGGGGCCAGTGGTGAGGTGGTTTATCATCTGCTTTTTGATTACAGTGTTCTAACGACGCCTTTGCTCGCCTCACCCGTTGTTATCACAGGTCAGCATATATTAGCATCGGTGCTTACTATCGTGGCAATAGCCGGTTATATAGTTGTGGCAACTGTTGGACGCAAAGAGCTTCAGATAGTGCCGCGTGGCGCAGGACTGATAAAATCCCTTATTCTGATGGTTTTTTCAGGGGCCTCTAAAGCTGGAAAAGCAGCGTCTGAACACCGCAAAACTAGCCGCAAAACTAAGCGCAAGACACCTTCTCCACGGCGTGAGCCTATTATCGTTGCGGCTGAGGATGAAACGGAGGCCTCAACGATTTCTAGTGCGCCGAAAAAGCGCAAACCGGTTAGCTCCCGCAAACAGGCTTCACTGGATTTACAAACCCCTGGCGGATATCGCCTGCCGCCAGTGGATTTATTGGCTGAACCTAATGAAGAAATGGTTGCCCCGGATGCTGAGGCCTTGGACAACACTTCGCGCATGTTAGAAGGGGTGTTGTCCGAATTTGGGATTGGCGGCAGTATTGAACGCGCCCGTTTTGGACCAGTGGTGACACGGTATGAATTAAACCCAGCCCCAGGAACCAAAACCCAACGGGTGATCAGCTTATCAGATGATATTGCAAGATCAATGTCGGCGCTATCCGTTCGGGTCGCCGTGGTGCCTGGCCAGAACACTATTGGCATAGAATTGCCAAACCAAAACCGCCAGACGGTTTTGATCCGGGATATTCTGGATCATGACAACTGGGGCACTAGCACCGCAACCTTGCCGCTAGCCCTAGGGATGGATATCGCTGGTAATCCGGTGGTAGCGGATATGACGCGGATGCCGCATCTGTTAGTGGCTGGAACAACGGGATCAGGGAAATCAGTAGGGATCAATGGCATGATCCTATCATTGCTTTATACCCATACCCCCGAAACCTGCCGTCTAATTATGATTGATCCAAAAATGCTAGAATTGTCAGTTTATGATGGGATACCCCATTTGCTGACCCCGGTGGTCACTGATCCTAGTAAAGCGGTGGTAGCGCTTAAATGGGCAGTGAGGGAAATGGAAAACCGCTATCGGAATATGGCAAAGCTTGGGGTGCGAAATATCGATGGTTTTAATAAGCATATCCAAGAAGCAAAACGCAAAGGGGAAACCCTGTCACGTCGCGTGCAAACTGGATTTGATGAGGAAAGCGGTCAACCAGTCTTTGAAGAAGAACAGCTTGATCTGAATGTGTTGCCTTATATCGTTGTTGTGATTGATGAGGTGGCGGACTTGATGCTGGTGGCAGGCAAAGATATTGAGGCGGCGGTTCAACGTTTGGCGCAAATGGCGCGTGCTGCGGGCATCCACGTTATTATGGCAACCCAAAGGCCTTCGGTAGATGTGATTACTGGTACAATTAAGGCGAACTTCCCAACCCGAATTTCCTTTCAGGTAACCTCGCGTATCGACAGCCGCACCATCCTTGGTGAACAAGGAGCAGAACATTTGCTTGGCCGAGGGGATATGCTGTTTATGGAAGGCGGTGGGCGCATTGTTCGTGTTCATGGCCCATTTGTCAGTGACAAAGAAGTTGAGAGCGTAACCACTTTTCTGCGTCAGCAGGGAGAGCCAGAATATGATGATAGTGTGACGACAGAAGCAGACGCCTCACAAGGGGATAACGGCATGGGTGATGGCGGCATGGGTGATGGTGAGGCCAGTCTTTATGATCAGGCGGTTGAGTTAATTCGTCGAGAGGGCAAAGCCTCAACCTCATTTATTCAGCGGCATCTGAGGATCGGCTATAACCGTGCCGCCACCATTATTGAGGATATGGAACGCAATGGTGTTGTTAGCCCTGCTAATCATGCGGGAAAGCGCGAGGTCTTGATTGATAATGATCATTAGAACAATGACCAGATGGCACCAGCTCATGATCGCTATGTTCTCTGTGGTAATGTTTTTATCAGGGGGAATAGGGGCTTCTCATGCTGACCCCATCACAGAGGCAGAAAACTGGTTTAATCAGATCACGACAATGAAGGCGCGCTTTATCCAAGTCTCGGATGATGGCACTTACGCGGAGGGGGATTTTTTATTGCGGCGGCCTTTTCGGTCTCGCTTTGATTATGATGAGCCTATCAAAACGGTCTTGATCACTACTAAAATCTGGCTTCATGTTGATGATCCTGAACGCCAGACTGTGACTAGTTATCCGATTAGCGAAACCCCATTTAAAATCCTTTTTGATGAAAAGGTGCGGCTAAGTTATGACGGTATCTTCACCACAGCGGCTAGCCAGGATGGCATTGTGGTGGTGAGGATGGAAAAACGTACGGGAAGCGATGCTGGGATCTTAGAGCTAGAGTTCACGGAGAAACCCTTTGTCTTGCGCCGATGGACCATCACCGATAGCGCAGGAATTACCACCAAAGTTACCTTTCAAAATATTGAAATGGGCGTGACTTTGCCAGCCAATCTTTTTGTCCCAAGCAATTATCAGAACTAATCTGAAAGAGACCTATGAAAATTATCACTTGGAATATTAATTCGGTCAGACTTCGTCTTCCTTTGGTGTTGCGTCTACTTTCAGAACAACAACCAGATGTCTTATGCCTGCAAGAAACCAAATGCCCTGATGAGGCTTTTCCCCTTGAAGCTTTTCATGCGGCGGGTTATCAGCACCTCGCCTATCGAGGGGAAAAGGGCTATAACGGCGTTGCTATGATTGCCCGTGTGCCAATACACACCCCTGATCATATTTTTTGGGCTGAAAAACAAGATTGTCGGCATCTTTCCGTGGTGCTGGAAAACCAAACCACCTTGCATAACTTTTATATTCCGGCTGGTGGTGATGTGCCGGACCCAGACAGCAACGATAAGTTTGCTCATAAATTGAGGTTTCTGGATGAGTTGGCGGAGTGGTCGGATCGCCTTGATGCTAATCAGCCAGCCATTCTGGTAGGAGACCTGAACATCGCCCCACGTGAGGATGATGTCTGGTCGCATAAACAGTTGCTCAAAGTGGTAAGCCATACCCCGATTGAAGTTGAGGCACTTAACCGCATTATGGCAAAAGGCCAATGGCATGACGCGGTACGCGAAATGATCCCTGAGGGTCAGCTTTATTCCTGGTGGTCTTATCGGGCAAAGGACTGGTTGACTGCTGATCGTGGGCGCAGGCTTGATCATATTTGGGTAACCCCAGCTTTACGCCAGAACCTTGCCAGCGCAGAGGTGATAAAATCTGCGCGAGGCTGGGATAAGCCATCGGATCATGCGCCGGTGGTTATGGATTTTACCTTTTGAGGGGTAACGCTGGCTTTGCAATCATGCAAAAACGGCGTATATCGGCATCATGGAACTGATTTTTGAGAAAATGCACGGCCTTGGCAATGATTTTGTCATTTTTGATCAAGCCGATCAACACGCAGTAGAAGCCATTACGGCACAGGCGGCGGAGATTGCGGATCGAAGGTGCGGTATTGGCTGTGATCAAATTCTTATAACCACAAAAGTGGCGGAAACAGACGCCAGGCTGATTATTCTGAACAGTGATGGCTCAAGGGCAGAGGCTTGCGGTAATGGCACACGCTGTGTCGCAGAAGTAATGATGCGGCGACTGGGCAAAGATCATGTGGCTATGATCAGTGATGGCGGTACGCTGGAGGCCTGGCGGTCCAGCCAATCGGAGGTGTCCGTTAATATGGGGCAACCTCGCTTTAGCTGGCAAGAGATCCCATTGCGTCTAGAAACGGATCCGTCTGCATTGCATCTTCATGATGATCTGCCAGCTGGGATGGCAGTTAATATTGGCAATCCCCATTGTGTCTTTGTGGTGCCTGATGCAGAAATGGCACCCGTGGCAGAGCTGGGTCCAGTGATAGAAACACACCCCATGTTTCCTGAGAAAACGAATGTTGAGTTTATCAGCTTGCTGGATACGGATCATATCCGAATGCGGGTATGGGAACGCGGTGCAGGCATTACCTTGGCTTGTGGCAGTGGGGCAACCGCGGCGGCTATTGCGGCGCATCAGCTTGGTTTGACCTCACATCATGTCAAAGTTGACCTAGATGGCGGCAGGCTGATGATTGATTGGGGTATGGATGGAGCTGTTATGACTGGCCCAACTTGTCATGTGTTTCAAGGGCGATTGACGCTACCTCTTGTGCCGCGCAAGTCTTTTGATACTGCTAAGGGTCAATCCTCATGACGAAAGGCGCAAAAATAGAAACTTTTGGCTGCCGATTGAACAGTTGGGAAAGTGAGGTCATTCGGGAACACACCTCACATTCGGGGTTTGAGCAAATGGTAGTGATCAATACCTGTGCCGTAACGGCAGAAGCGGAGCGTCAGGCGCGGCAGTTGATCCGCAAAACCAGACGCCAAAGCCCTGATGCTAAGATTGTTGTCACGGGATGTGCCGCCCAGATCAATCCTTCAAGTTGGCAAGAGATGCCCGAAGTAGATGCGGTCATTGGAAATCATGAAAAACTGAATGCGGATCATTGGCGCAGATTAGCAACCACCAATGCTGAGACTTTGCCGTCTCTGATCGGTGATATTATGACAGTGCGTGAGGTCGCACCCCATATGTTGGGCGGCTTTGATCATCATAGCCGTGCTTTTGTTCAGATTCAGCAAGGCTGTGATCATCGTTGTACCTTTTGCATTATTCCTTATGGGCGCGGGGTTAGCCGATCTGTTCCTACCCCTCAAGTGGTTGCCCAGATTCGCAAATTGGTCGAATCTGGTGTCCAAGAAGTGGTTTTAACAGGGGTAGATATGTCCTCGTGGGGACGCGATCTGGCAACTGACCAAGGGGACTCCCCCGTGTTAGGGCAATTGATAGGGGCTATTTTAAGGGCCATACCAGAATTGCCGCGTCTGCGCCTGTCTTCACTTGATCCAGCTGAGGTTGATGAAGATTTGCGGCGACTAATTGGTGAAGAGGCGCGGCTTATGCCGCATCTACACCTATCCGTCCAGCATGGTGATGCTTTGATCTTAAAACGTATGAAGCGCCGCCATAGCCCGGAGGATTTGATCCGGCTTGTTGACGATTTGCGTCAGCGCCGTCCAGATGTTGTGTTTGGCGGGGATATTATAGCTGGTTTTCCCACCGAAGATAACGCCGCCCATCGCCGAAGCATGGAATTGATAGAAGCATTAGATATTAGCTGGCTTCATATTTTTCCTTATTCTCCTCGGGAAGGAACGCCTGCCGCAAAAATGCCAGCAGTGGCGGCACAAACTATTCGAGAGCGTGCAGCCGCTTTCCGGGAACTTGCTGACCGTCAAGCTCAACGCCAGATGGATCGGATGGTTGGTCAGGATGATGAGGTTGTGATGGAAACTGGCGGTGTTGCCCATACACGGCAATTCGGTAAAGTGAAAATGCTTAACCCCACCCTGAAGGCTGGACAGTTATATCCTGTTCGTATCCTCAAAAGGAGCCAGCACTTTTTAGAAGCGGAGCTAAGAACATGAGCTTTTTTGGACGCCTCAAAGCAGGGTTAGGGAAAACCGCCTCTCGGTTAACAGAAACCATCACCTCAGTGGTGAAAAAGAAAAAACTGGATCAAGAAACCCTTGATGATTTGTTTGATGCCTTGGTGATGGCTGATCTGGGGATGGAGGCCACAGAAAAGCTCATTAAAGATTTGAAATCAAAACGCTTTGATACCGAAGTGTCCAGCGAGGAAATTAGGGAAACTCTTGCTGAAGGGGTGGCAGAAATCCTTGAACCTATCGCCATACCGTTACAGCCAGATGCGGCTCATCGCCCTTTTGTGGTGCTTATGGTTGGGGTTAATGGGTCAGGAAAAACCACCACCGCAGGTAAGCTCGCAGAGTTATGGCAGACTGAGGGAAAAACCGTCATTATGGCTGCTGCCGATACATTTCGTGCCGCGGCGATTGACCAGCTTAAGATTTGGGGTGAACGCACAGGATGTGAGGTGATCCATGGTGAGCCAGGTGGTGATGCCGCCGCAATTGCTTATCAGGGGCTGGAAAAGGCCATCAATCAAAATGCGGATATCCTGATTATTGATACCGCAGGGCGGCTTCAAGCTCGGCAAGAATTGATGGATGAACTAGCAAAAATTAGACGGGTTTTGGAAAAGAAAGGCGTTGGTGCTCCGCATGCCTCAATCCTTGTTTTGGATGGAACGGTGGGCCAGAATGCGATCTCACAGGTCAAAGCCTTTAATGAAGCAACGCCTCTATCGGGGCTAATTGTTACCAAATTGGACGGCAGTGCGCGTGGGGGAATTGTGGTTGCCCTTGCGGAACAGTTTGGAATGCCGGTTCATGCTGTTGGTGTTGGTGAGACAAAGGAAGACTTAAAACCTTTTGAAGCTCTTGATTTTGGTAAAGCCTTGGTGGGGTTGACCGAACATATTCAATAAATGGGCTTTGTTCTTGACATTCGCGCCATTTTGTTACATTTCTCTGCCTCAGCCAGATCGCAATTATAGAGATCACGGCGAAAAAGGCATCATTAAGATCTATGCCACCATAAACCCTAGCGGGTTCCGTTTGTCCCTGAAAGCAGGCACAGACGCCGTTGGTGTTTGTTTGCCCAATCCGATATTGGGCTGGCAGAGATAGATTAAGAAAGGCAATTCAGGCAGGACAGATGTTTGAAAGCTTGAGCGAAAAATTAGGGTCAGTCTTTGACCGGTTGCGGGGGCGCGGTGCGCTCTCAGAAGCCGATGTCGATACCGCCTTGCGTGAGGTGCGTGTTGCCCTGATTGAGGCAGATGTTGCCTTGCCCGTGATCAAGTCTTTTATGACCACCGTGAGAGAAAAAGCGGTAGGCAGTGATGTTCTGAAATCGGTAACTCCGGGGCAAATGGTCATTAAGATTGTTAATGATGCTCTCGTTGATATGCTGGGGCCTGATGATGTTCCGCTGAATTTAAATACCGCGCCGCCAGCGATTATTCTGATGGTAGGTCTGCAAGGTAGTGGTAAGACCACCACTTCAGGTAAGTTGGCTAGACAGCTTCACCAAAAAGAGAAAAAATCTGTCATGCTGGCCTCGCTTGATGTGTCGCGACCAGCGGCGCGTCAGCAATTGCGCCTCTTGGGTGAGCAGGCTGGCGTTGGGGTTGTTCCTGAACAAGATAATGATACCCCAGTGATGATTGCCAAGCGCGCGATTGAAGCGGCACGGCTCAAATCATCTGATGTTCTGATTCTTGATACCGCTGGCCGAACAACAATTGATACCGCCCTCATGGCTGAGGTCAAAGAGATTGCTAAATTGGCAAAGCCAGTTGAGATTTTGCTCGTAGCTGATGCCATGACAGGCCAAGACGCGGTGACAACGGCAACCGCCTTTAATGAAGCTATCGATATCACGGGTATTATTCTCACAAGGGCAGATGGCGATTCACGCGGCGGTGCTGCATTGTCCATGCGCCATGTGACAGGCTGCCCGATCAAATATCTTGGTGTTGGTGAAAAACAAGATGCGCTTGAGACCTTTAGCGCAGAACGTATGGCTGGACGTATCCTTGGGATGGGGGATGTTGTCGGGCTGGTTGAAAAAGCTGCTGAGACTATTGAAGCTGAAGAAGCGGAACGCATGGCCAAGCGGATGGCCAAAGGTCAGTTTGATATGACAGATTTTCTTACCCAATTACGCCAACTCAAGAAAATGGGTGGCATGGGAGGCCTGCTAGGGCTTTTGCCAGGAATTGGTAAGATGCAAAAGGCGATTAAAGCAGCAGGCATTGACGATAGTTTTTTTAACCGCCAAGAAGCCATTATCCTCTCCATGAATAAAAAAGAGCGCCGTCAGGTTGCGCTTCTCAATGCCTCAAGACGCCGCCGGATTGCTGAAGGATCAGGGACATCAGTTCAAGATGTCAATAAACTGGTAAAGCAATATCAGGATATGGCGAAAATGATGAAACGGTTAGGCAAAGCTGGGGGCAATGATCCAGCGGCACTAGCCTCTATGTTTGGTGGTGGCCCCGGGGGAGAAGCTGGAGCTGCACCTGGTGAGATGCCAGATTTATCAAAGCTTGGCGGAGGCTTCCCTGGGATGGGTGGTGGCTTGCCAGGATTAGGTGGGGGATTCCCCGGGTTAGGCAGCTTGCCTAGGCCTGGAAATAAGAAAAAGAAACGCTGATCCGATTGGGATTGGCATAAGCAACAAATATTCATGTGTTTCAAGGAAAGGAAAAAACATGGCATTGAAAATTAGACTTGCTCGTGGTGGCGCCAAAAAACGGCCTTTTTACCGTATTGTCATCGCCGAGGCTTCATCACCACGTGATGGCCGGTTTGTTGAACGCATTGGGTCTTATAACCCTATGCTTCCATCAGGCCATGATGACCGTCTTGTTCTGGATGGCGAACGGGCAAAATATTGGATGTCCAAAGGGGCAAAGCCAACGCTTCGCGTTCATAAAATGATGTCAGGACTTGGTCTTATTGATAGCCCTGATATCAGAGAACAGCCAAAGAAATCAGCGCCTGGCCAGAAGCGTCTAGACCGTGAAGAAGCGGCTGCTGAAGCTGCTGCTGCCGCTGCCGAAGCTGCTGCCAGCGCCGCCGAAGCCGCGGTTGAAGCAGAAGCTGCCCCTGCAGAAGAGGCCCCAGCTGCTGAGGCTCCTGCTGAAGAGGCACCAGCCGCAGAAGAAGCCCCAGCTGCTGAAGAAGCCCCTGCAGAAGAAGCACCAGCCGAAGAAGCAACAGCTGCTGAAGCACCAGCCGAAGAAGCGCCTGCTGCTGAAGCACCTGCAGAAGAGGCACCAGCTGCTGAAGAGGCTCCTGCAGAAGAAGCGCCTGCTGAAGAAGAGAAAGCCTAACCATTTATGGCAGGCTCAAGCGATGACAAAGGCTTTGACCGCCATCGGTCTATTGCCCTTGGTGTCATCACCGCTGCCCATGGCATTAAAGGGGCGGTAAAGGTTAAGCCTTTTACCGAAACCCCTGAAAACCTATCCGCTTACGGCCCACTTCATGATGAGGTGGGCCAGCGTTATCAGGTTCGCATTGAAAGACGCATGAAAGATCAATTGATTTGCCGTCTTGAGGGCGTTGCAGACCGCAACGCGGCGGAGGCTATGCGTAAGACTTGGCTTTACATTGATCGTAATCAACTGCCTGAGGATCATGAGCATTTCTATCAGGTGGATTTGATTGGCGCCGAGGTTCAAGATGAACATGGCCAAACCGTTGGAATAGCAGCAGGGTTTTTTGATTTTGGCGGTGGCGAAATGATTGAAGTCACGCAACATGATGGTAACCGCGTGATGCTGCCATTTGCGCCCTCATTGCGGCAAGTTATTGATGCAGAAACAGCAACCATTCGCTTAAAGATTGATCCAGTTTGGCTTGAAACATCAGCAAAGAAACCTGTTGATGAACCCTCTTGATGCTCAGTTAGAATTGGGCATAAATCAGCATAAATGGAGCATGGCATGACGGAAAAGATGCAAAACCAGCCTATGCAGCCATCGCAACCATGGATGGCTTCGGTGCTGACCCTTTTCCCTGATATGTTTCCCGGGCCCCTTGCCCAATCCCTTGCTGGGAAAGCTCTTGCTGCTGGATTATGGTCACTTCACGTCACTGATATCCGTCCTTTTGGTGTTGGGGTTCATAACAAAGTGGATGATCCTCCCTTTGGTGGAGGGCCAGGTATGGTCATGCGTCCGGATGTGATGGCGGCGGCGCTGGCCTCAGCCTCTGACGGATTGCCCAAAGACATGGCAAAAATATATCTCAGCCCTCGTGGCAAGAGGTTGGATCAGCCTTTGGTTAAGGAATTGGCCGCAGGGCCAGGGGTGCTGCTGGTATGTGGCCGATACGAAGGGTTAGATCAAAGGGTGATTGATGCCGCAGGTTTAACCGAAATCAGCATTGGTGATTATGTGTTGTCAGGGGGTGAAATGGCCGCACAAGTGCTCATTGATGCTGTGGTGCGATTGCTAGATGGCGTCATGGGCAATCCGATGGCCCACCAACAAGACAGTTTTGAAAATGGATTGCTTGAACATCCCCTTTATACTCATCCGCGGGATTGGGGCGGAAATGTTGTGCCAGAAATCTTATTAAGTGGGGATCATGGCCGCATTGCTAAATGGCGCCAGGAAGCAGCCATGGCGCTTACTCAAAAAAGACGCCCTGATCTTTGGGAAGAATGGCTGAAATCTGAGGCTAAGGAAGATCAATCAAAGGGAAAAAAGCTAACAAAATAGCGTGACATATCGAATGAGTGGTGTTATATGACCACAATCCTAACGGAAATGATTAAGATAATGAGAAAAAGGCGCCCTTAACGGCAGCCTATTAAACCGGAGAATGTGCCATGAATATTCTTGACCAGATTGGCCAGAATGAAATCAATAAGGTTCTTGCTAGCCGCCAGATTCCTGAATTTGGGGCAGGGGATACTTTGCGGGTTGATGTTAAGGTTGTTGAAGGCACGCGTGAGCGGATTCAGGCGTTTGAAGGCGTTTGTATCGCCCGTAAGTCTGATGGCATTAATTCTTCTTTCACCGTCCGTAAGATTTCGTATGGTGAAGGCGTTGAGCGGATTTTCCCGCTCTACTCCCCTCGGATTTCCGGTATTACCGTAATCCGTCGTGGTAAAGTCCGTCGGGCAAAACTGTATTATCTGCGTGGTCGTCGTGGCAAGTCAGCTCGTATTGTTGAAAGCACACGGGATCGTAACAAGACTACCACCACCGATACCTCAGCCACTGCCTGATCATCGGCGGTCTTTAGCGACCCTCTCCATCACCACGGACAATGTCATGTTGACGGGGCGCCAGACCGCCAGTCATAATGCCGTGTTTAATGTTGGAGAAGTTCATGTCGGCACCAAAAACCCTATTTGACAAAATCTGGGATGCTCATCTCATTGATCGTGATGATGATGGATCAAGCCTTATCTACATTGATCGTCATCTTGTTCACGAAGTGACCAGCCCACAGGCTTTCGAAGGCTTGCGTCAGACTAACCGCAAAGTGGCTAGTCCTGAACGAACACTGGCGGTTGCGGATCACAATATTCCGACCAGTGACAGGTCTAAGGGGATCACGGATATGGAATCCCGGATTCAGATCGAAGCACTGGAAAAAAATGCACATGATTTTGGCGTGCCCTACTTTGCCATGGATGATATTCGCCAAGGGATCGTACACGTTATCGGGCCTGAGCAAGGCTTTACCCAACCGGGCATGACAATTGTTTGTGGTGATTCCCATACCGCCACCCATGGTGCTTTTGGTGCTTTGGCTTTTGGTATTGGCACGTCTGAGGTTGAACACGTTCTGGCAACCCAAACCTTAATTCAGCAGCCTGCTAAAAATATGCGGATAACGGTAGATGGCGCCCTTCAACCCGGTGTGACGGCAAAGGATGTTATTTTGGCGATTATTGGCCAGATTGGCACTGCTGGCGGTACAGGTCATGTCATTGAATATGCTGGCGAAGCTATTCGCGGTCTCAGCATGGAAGGTCGGATGACCATCTGTAATATGTCTATTGAAGCAGGGGCACGTGCAGGCATGATTGCTCCAGATGAAACCACCTTTGCCTATCTCAAAGGTAAGCCGATGGCGCCCCAAGGTGAGATGTGGGACAAGGCGGTAGCTTGGTGGTCAAGTCTTGTGTCCGATGAAGGTGCGCGTTATGACCGTGAAGTGGTTATTAAGGCAGAAGATATCGTTCCAACCGTGACATGGGGAACTAGCCCCGAAGACACGGCCCCCATTACAGGTTTCGTGCCTGATCCCGCAAAAGAAAAGGATGAAGCACGGCGTGCAAAAATTCAGCGCTCTCTTGATTATATGGGGCTGTCTGGCGGTGTAAAAATAGAAGATATCACCATTGATACGGTGTTTATCGGGTCATGCACCAATAGCCGGATTGAAGATTTGCGTGCTGCCGCGTCGATTGCGAAAGGGCGTAAGGTTTCACCATCGGTTCGGGCGATGATTGTTCCCGGATCAGGCTTGGTTAAACAACAGGCCGAAGAAGAAGGCCTGGCCGATATCTTTATTGAAGCAGGGTTTGATTGGCGTGAAGCGGGCTGTTCAATGTGTCTTGCAATGAATGCTGATCGTCTGTCCGAAGGGGAGCGTTGTGCTTCTACTTCAAATCGGAATTTTGAAGGTCGGCAAGGCCGTGGTGGGCGGACACATTTGGTTAGCCCAGAAATGGCTGTAGCAGCAGCGGTTAGCGGCCGGCTCAAAGATGTCAGAACGCTCTAACGGTTTGTAAGAAAGGAAAACCCTATGCAGAGGTTTCATACCCACAAAGGCATTGCTGCCCCACTGGATATTATGAATATCGACACGGATATGATTATCCCAAAGCAATTCCTTAAAACCATTAAGCGGACAGGGCTTGGCGTTAATCTGTTTGATGAGATGCGCTATGATAAAGACGGTCAGGAAATCCCAAGCTTTATCCTTAATAAGCCGCCCTATCGTGAAGCAAGCATTTTGGTTGCAGGGGATAATTTTGGTTGTGGTTCAAGCCGAGAACACGCCCCTTGGGCCTTGCTTGATTTTGGTGTTCGGGTTGTGATCTCAACCAGTTTTGCTGATATCTTCTATAACAACTGTTTCAAAAACGGAATTTTACCAATAACGGTTTCTGTAGCAGATCGTGAGGCATTGATGGCTGATGCCAAAGACACTGAAAATCCCGAGCTTGAAATTGATCTCCCCAATCAGGTAATTCGCCGGCCAAACGGCGCAGATATCACCTTTGATATTGATCCTTTCCGCAAACAATGTCTGCTTGATGGGTTGGATGATATTGGTCTTACGATGGCAAAATCTGATGCGATTAGCGCATATGCTAGCAAGCGTCTGAACACCCATCCATGGCTCTAAGCTTTACAAAAAGTTAAGGAAATCTAGAAATGAGTAATCGCAAAATTATGATCATGCCAGGTGACGGCATTGGCCCCGAAGTCATGGATGCCACGATGAAAGTGGCAGACTGGCTTGCTAAACACCGTTCCTTTTCGTTTGATACCATGTTTGGCCTATGTGGCGGTGCTAGCTATGAAAAGCATGGTGAGCCAATCACAGATGAAACCATGGCAGATGTGATGGCGTGTGATGCGATTTTATTTGGTGCTGCAGGTGACCCGCGGTATGACAATCTGCCATTTGAGTTAAAGCCAGAGCGCGGGTTATTGCGGATGCGTAAAGAGCTTGATCTTTATGCCAATTTGCGGCCAGCCTTGGTGTTTCCACCGCTAGTTTCAGCTTCGACACTAAAAGAAGATGTCATCTCTGGTCTTGATATTATGATCGTGCGCGAATTAACAGGCGGCAGTTATTTTGCTGAACCGCGTGGGCGTGAAGAGCGTGATGGTGTGGTTTGTGCTTATGACACCAATCTTTATTCTGTTCCAGAAATCGAGCGAATTGGTCGGGTTGCCTTTGACCTTGCCCAGAAGCGTAACAAAAAAATTACCAGCGTTGAAAAAGCTAATGTGATGCATTCTGGCGTGTTGTGGCGTGAAACCATGAACGCGTTATATCAATCCGAAGGCGCTGGGCTTAATTATGAAAATATGTATGCTGATAACTGCGCGATGCAGTTGGTGCGCCAGCCTAAGCATTTGATGTCATTGTCACGGATAATCTGTTTGGTGATTTGCTTTCGGATTGCGCGGCGATGTTAACAGGCTCGCTAGGGATGCTGCCTTCAGCTTCTCTTGGTGAAATTGACCCATCCACTGGCGTTCGCCGATCTTTCTATGAACCCGTGCATGGCTCTGCCCCAGATATTGCGGGTAAAGGCCTTGCTAATCCGCTTGCCCAATTATTGAGCTTTGCGATGATGCTTCGCTATTCTTTTGATATGGCAGAAGATGCTGATCTGGTTGAAAAAGCTGTCGAAAAAGCCCTTGATAGCGGTAAGCGTACTGGCGATATCATGGTAGAAGGTTCCACATTAACCAATACCGACGGGATGATGAATGAAGTGCTTTCTGCGTTGGATCATCTGGCAAGGTAAGTGTTATAAAGGATAATAACATGGGATATAAAGTAGCCGTTGTTGGGGCCACTGGCGCGGTTGGTCGAGAGATGCTGAAAACATTGGCTGAACGCGAGTTTCCAGCAGATCAGGTCTTTGCCTTAGCATCAAGCCAATCAGCAGGCAATGTGATAAGCTATGGTGAAGATAAGGATCTAACTGTTCAGGCTCTGGATAAATTTGACTTTGCTAATGCAGACATTGCGTTGTTTTCTGCCGGATCAGAGATTGCTAAACAAATAGGGCCAAAGGCCGGCGCTGCAGGCTGTGTTGTGATTGATAATTCTTCTGCTTTTCGCATGGATGAAGATGTGCCACTGGTCGTGCCAGAGGTGAATGGTCATGTGCTTGAGGCATTTTTTCAAGACCCTGACCGCCGTAATATTATTGCCAATCCCAATTGTTCAACTGCGCAAATGGTGGTTGCCTTAAAACCGCTTCATGATGCCTATCATATTCGCCGGGTGGTTGTATCCACCTATCAGGCCGTCTCAGGTGCGGGGCGACCAGCTATGGATGAACTGTTTGAACAAACTCGCGGTGTTTTTGTTAATGATTTCAAAAGGCCTGAAAATTTCACCAAGGAAATTGCCTTTAATATCATTCCGCATATTGATGTTTTCATGGATAACGGTTTCACCAAGGAAGAATGGAAAATGGAGGCCGAGACCAAGAAAATTCTCGACCCCGCTATCGAAGTTGTCGCACATTGTGTTCGGGTGCCTGTTTTTATTGGTCATAGTGAAGCAATCTTTATCGAATGTGATTATCCAGTTGATGAAGAACAGGCCAGAACACTATTACGGGAAATGGACGGTGTTGCCGTGATTGATCATCGTGTGGATGAAGGTTATGTGACGCCAAAAGAAGCTGCAGGTGAGGATGCTGTTTTTGTATCACGCCTGCGCCGTGACCCTACAGTTGCTAATGGTCTAGTGTTTTGGTGTGTATCTGATAACCTGCGCAAAGGGGCGGCTTTGAACTCTGTTCAAATTGCTGAGGAATGTTTGCGTCGAGGGCTTTAATTCGCCTTAGGATGTCAGTTTGCTCAAGATGCTCTTGATGGCCAAGCCTGTGATATCGCTTTGCTGATGATGATCAAGATGTTGCAAAATGGCCGATGTTAGTGTCGCGGCACGCGAAAATGCGGCGGCCATGTCATGGCCTGTAATTATGTGAGCAGCCAAAAGCGCAGCAAACAAATCACCGCCTCCGGAAAACCCATGCGGATGATGCGTTAACAAAGGCGCTTTATGTTCGTCCTGCCCCGTTCGGCTTTGCATGATATCAAGGCACTCACCCTTGTTAGGTGTGTTGGGGGTAATTCCAGTGATAATAACGGTATTAAGCTGGGGGTATTGATCCAGCATGTGTCTGGCGGCATGTCTGGCATCATTAGCATCATGGATATCCATGCCGGTTAACCATGATGCTTCAAAACGGTTAGGGGTGGTGATGCTGGCCAGAGGCAAGAGCAGATCGCGGATAGCATCAGCGATAGCCACATCACCATAAAGACGCCCATGATCCCCAAACGCTGGATCAATCAGCACAGGCAGATGTGGATGATCAGAGGTGGCAATCTTAATCGTTTCTGATACCGCTTCAACCTGTTGCTGTTTTGCCATATAGCCAGTCGCAATCACGCCAATATCTGCCCAGAAATTTAGCTTGGTTATCGCCGTTAGAATTGAATTGAAATCGGTGTCATTTAAACTGCCGCCAGCATTAATACCATAACCGGGATGGGCAACAAGGTTGATGGTGTTAATTGCGGCGAGGGGGATATCCATTTGTGCCGCTACCATGCTGGTTACGGTGTTGCCAACGGCGCCAAAACTCACCTGTGACTGGATAGACAGTAACGTTTTCATGAATCCCTTCACCTCAATCAACCCTG
This sequence comes from Pseudomonadota bacterium, assembly GCA_027593125.1. Classification (GTDB taxonomy): domain Bacteria; phylum Pseudomonadota; class Alphaproteobacteria; order Puniceispirillales; family UBA1172; genus UBA12202. The sequence goes on from JAQCJL010000004.1 coordinate 24,126, forward strand.
ATCTATCCGTTATGGCATGAAACTTTGGTGCTGGCAGTAGTAATAATAGAAATCATGGATTTAGTGCGACTTTTTATTCCGTCTAATTCTTGCGGCTTTTATTGACGAGACAGGGGTGAGAAGACTACAATCAGCAAATAATCAATTAATTATCGCAACGAGGGGTCATGACCGCTAAACGTCCGCTTTCGCCGCATTTGATGATTTATCGTCCTCAATTGACGTCCATGATGTCGATCACGCATCGTCTCACAGGGGTAGCCTTGGGGTTGGGGTCGCTGTTTTTTGTGTGGTGGCTGGTCGCATTAGCCCATGGCGGGGCTTATTATGATCTCATCCGCAGCATTGCTGAACACGCGCTTGGCCGCTTAGTCTTGCTAGGGTTTTTTGTCGCCGTCTCTTATCATTTAGCTAATGGTATTCGGCATTTGTTTTGGGATTTTGGCATTGGGTTAAGCCTTCAGGGTGTTTATCGTGGGGGTTATGTGGTGCTTTTTGTCGCGGCCATTGCCACGATTGGCGGCGCCTATCTGCTGTTTTTTGCGTAAGGAAAAGAAACCATTATGACGGATCATAGCAACCCATCCATGCGATCCGCCCTTGGCCGTGCCAAAGGGTTAGGATCCTCGCGTTCTGGTGTCTCACATTGGTGGATGCAGCGATTGACAGCTATGGGAATGGTGCCTTTAGTGTTGTATTGCCTGATTGGTTTTTTGTGTTTTGCCGATGCAAGTGAGGCGGCGGCGCGGTCTTGGATTGCCCAGCCTTTTAATAGTGTCGCCTTGATTTTGTTGCTAGGGACAGGGTTTTATCATGCTGCACTGGGGTTGCAAGTGGTGATAGAAGACTACATATCAATAGAGTCTCGCAAAATTCTTATGCTGGCGTTCATGAAGATGATGATGACGGCATTCGCCGTGTTTTCTATTTATAGTGTTTTATTGATTACCCTTACAAACGGAGCCTGATAATGTCCTCTTATGAAATCACCGATCATTATTTTGATGTCGTGGTTGTCGGTGCTGGCGGTGCAGGATTGCGCGCTACCATGGGGATGGTGACAGCAGGATTGAAAACGGCGTGCGTCACCAAAGTTTTTCCAACGCGCAGTCATACAGTAGCGGCGCAGGGCGGTATTGGCGCCGCGTTAGACAATATGGGACAAGGTGATAACTGGCGTTATCATATGTATGACACGGTAAAGGGATCAGACTGGCTTGGCGATCAGGACGCCATTGAATATATGTGCCGCAATGCGATCCCATCGGTGATTGAGCTGGAACATTATGGGGTTCCGTTCTCGCGCACGGAATCAGGCAAGATTTTTCAGCGCCCTTTTGGTGGGCATACGGTGGACTATGGGAAATCACAGGCCAGACGAGCTTGTGCGGCAGCTGACCGAACAGGCCATGCCATTCTGCACACGCTCTACCAACAATGCCTTAAGCATAAAGCAGAGTTTTTTATCGAATATTATGCCCTTGATCTGTTGATGGATGAAAATGGGGTTTGCCGAGGAATGCTGGCCTTAAAATTAGATGATGGCACACTGCACCGGTTCCACGGTCATCGCGTGGTTTTGGCCACTGGGGGTTATGGGCGTGTCTATTTTTCATGCACATCGGCGCATACGTGCACTGGTGATGGTAACGCGATGGTGTTACGGGCAGGGATGCCGCTTCAAGACATGGAGTTTGTTCAATTTCACCCCACCGGTGTCTATGGCGCAGGCGTGTTGATTACCGAAGGTGCGCGTGGTGAAGGTGGCTATCTGACTAATTCTGAAGGGGAGCGTTTCATGGAACGTTATGCCCCTACCAGTAAAGATCTTGCCAGCCGTGATGTTGTCAGCCGGGCGATGACGGTTGAAATTAATGAAGGCCGAGGCGTAGGCCCAAATAAGGATCATATCCTGTTGCATCTTGAACATGTGGATGAGGATACTCTGCATGAGCGCTTGCCTGGGATTACTGAAACGGCGCGGATTTTCTGCGGTGTGGATATCACGCGTGAACCTATTCCGGTGTTGCCAACGGTGCATTACAATATGGGCGGTATTCCAACCAATTATCATGGTGAGGTGTTATCCCCCACAAAGGCTGATCAGAATGCGGTTGTTCCCGGTCTGATGGCCATTGGTGAGGCCGCCTGTGTATCGGTGCATGGGGCTAACCGCTTGGGTACAAACTCTCTCTTAGACATTGTTGTTTTTGGACGGGCCGCTGCTTATCGCGCCGCTGAAACGGTTGTACCGGGCGCGCCTCATGCCCCTATTCCTGAGGCTGCGACGGAAAAGGCCCTCACCCGATTTGATCGCATCCGTCATGCCAAAGGGAAAACCCCATCTGCTGAAATCCGGCTTCAGATGCAGCACGTGATGCAACGACACGCGGCGGTGTTCCGTTCAAGTCAGTCGCTGACAGAAGGCGTTGAAAAGATGGATCATATTGCCGCTAACATGACGGATCTTAGCCTCAAAGACACTTCCTTGATCTGGAACACCGATTTGGTTGAGGCGCTTGAGCTTGACAATCTTATGAGTCAGGCGCTCGTCACTGTGCGGTCTGCTGATCTGAGAAAAGAATCTAGAGGTGCCCATGCTCATGAAAATTATCCTGATCGGGATGATCAAAACTGGATGAAGCATACGGTCATGTGGCTAGATGAAAATAATATTTCCAGAGCTGATTATCGGCAGGTCACTATGACCACGCTAACCAATGAAGTTGAGAGCATCCCTCCGGTTGCCCGCGTGTATTAAGCAATAAGGACATATCCCCATGGCTGAGTTTACCCTGCCAAAACATTCTAGGGTCAAAAAAGGCAAAATCCATCCTGCCCCTAAAGATGCGCAAAACACGAAAACATTCAATGTCTATCGGTGGTCACCGGATGACGACGAAAACCCACGCATGGATAGCTATACCATTGACCTAGATAATTGTGGGCCGATGGTTTTGGATGCGCTTATCAAGATCAAGGGCGAACAGGATCAGACGGTTACTTTTCGCCGGTCTTGCCGTGAAGGCATTTGTGGGTCGTGTTCAATGAATATTGATGGAACAAACACACTGGCCTGTCTAAAGCCAATTGACGATGTTAAAGGCGATGTGACCATCACCCCTTTGCCGCATATGCCAGTGATTAAGGATTTGGTTCCTGATCTCAGTCATGCTTATGCCCAGTTGCAGTCGATTGAGCCATGGTTGAAATCTGACACACCAGCGCCTGAAAATGAAGAAAGACGCCAAAGCCCTAGTGAACGTGATGAGCTTGACGGGATGTGGGAATGTGTTTTGTGTTTCAGCTGTTCCACCGCTTGCCCAAGCTATTGGTGGAATGGGGATAAATATCTTGGCCCTGCTGTGTTGCTTCAAGCCTATCGCTGGATTGCAGATAGCCGTGATGAAAGCACAGGTGAGCGTCTCGATGCATTGGAAGACCCTTTCCGTCTTTATCGGTGCCATACCATTATGAATTGCACCAAGACTTGCCCTAAGGGATTAAACCCCGGCAAGGCCATTGCTAAGATTAAGAAAATGCAATTAGAGCGTCACTAGCGGTCAAATACGTTTGCGCGTTAGGTGAACATGATCGCCATTCCGCGTTTGACAGATAAAATGCTGACTTGCGTATTGTTTTAGCAAGCTATCCATCTCGGCCTTGTCCATGCCCTCCATATTAATAAAGATGTGACGATAGGAAAGCGGCAGCGGTTTATGGGTGACGATATGCGTTGCCAGAGTCGCATCACCAATGATCAAACAGGTATAAGGCCGCCCAGAAATTAAGGCTAGTTTATTGGGAGGGTTATCCTGTTCTTGCGCGATTGGCTTAAATGGCAATTTGTTGAGACTGCTGATTTTATCAATATATACGCTGTCCTCAGGTGAGAGATCGCCAAGATAATGGTAACCCACCGGATGAGTCCGTAAGGCGATGTTTAGGGCATATAAAACCTTACCACCGCCTAAATCCAAGACATTGTCATAAGGTCTGATAACACGGGTAGCGATCTGATAAATCGGAACGCCCAACCAACCTGTCAGCAGACTAAAAGCCGTCGCTGCACTCAGATCATTTGCCGGAATATGAATCGGTTTTAACCCCGATGGCTCAATGATCGTCAAGGGGCTGGAAAAGGATTGCAATTTGGTGTTGATATCTTTTTGCAAGGTCTCGCGTGAAATAATCCCCATGCGAAAGCCCCAGCGTTCCATTAACCCCATTCGTAGCATATCAGGCACAACGGCAATGGCGGGATCGTGTTTCTTTAATGACATATGATGACTTTGCATGACTAAAAACTTCCTGTCTGTAACTTAATTTACTATCAAAAAATTAAAATTATCAGACAGAAGTTAATATTTAATTAACGGCAAGTATTTCTAAAAAGAAGATTAAAACAACCAAAAAAAGGCGGATATCTAGGCATTTAATCCCAATATATCAGGGCATTATTGTCAAAAGCATAAACGTCCTTTACATATTTCCTAATATGACGGCAGTTCATATGCCAAAGAAGGTGGGATAGCGCGGGATGGAAATTTCTGATCCACAAGCGAAAACATTAACCAAGCAGTTATTGGCGCGTATCAGTGCAGGTCAACTCAAAGAAGACCCAGAACAGCTGATGATTGCCCATAAGATGGATGCCTTGATCGCCGCCCTTGTGGCGCGAAAGTCTGGCTGGTTTTCAGGTCGAAAATGGCTGGCTGATCTTATGCCTTGGCGAAAGCCTAGCGCGGCTCATGGTCAACATGATGGGGAGATGAAGGGGATCTATCTGTGGGGTGGTGTTGGCCGCGGCAAATCGATGTTGATGGATAGTTTTGTCGAATTAGCAAGACAAGCCTACGGTCTAACAGTGAGCCGTTTTCATTTTCATGATTTTATGCTGACTGCTCATGCTCAAGTGCATAAGGAACGCCAGAAAGGCACAGCAGATCCAACCGCCGGAGTCGTGACACATTTGACCGATGGGGCTGATGTGATCTGTTTTGATGAAATGGAAGTGCGTGATATCGCCGATGCTATGATTATTGCCCGAGTCATGGACGGATATATGAAATCGGGTGGAGTGTTGATTGCTACTTCCAATAGGCATCCCGATGATCTTTATCAAGATGGACTTCAGCGTGAGCGGTTTTTGCCTTTTATCAAAGCCCTAAAAACACACAACGATGTGGTGGAAATGCAGGGTGAAACAGATTGGCGCCAACGGGTTCTAGCGGGCATTCCGGGTTGGTATCATCCGCTTGATGCAAAGACAGACACCGCTATGCAACAAGCGATGGATCAGCTTTCGGGTGGCATGCCTTTGCATCAGGTGGTGGTGCCAATGGCAGGGCGTGAGTTTACCGTCAATAAAACTGCCGCTGGGGTTGCTTGGATGGATTTTTCAGAGCTTTGTGCGGTGCCATTGGCCGCTGCAGATTATCTGATGCTGGCAGAACGGTTTGCCGGCCTTTTGATCAGTCATATTCCAAGACTAAGTGACAGCACCCAAAATGAAGCTCGCCGTCTTATGTGGTTGGTTGATGCTTTCTATGACCGCAAACGGTTTTTGATTTGTTCGGCAGAAACAGCCATTAATGATCTTTATGAAGGCCATCAGTGGAAGGCTGAATTCCCCCGTACCATGTCACGGCTACAAGAAATGAGCCGGATGCCGGAAATCCCAACTCCTAGGCTTTGACCGCGAATGGCATGACATGATCATCAGGGTGATAAATCAGGCCAAAAGATGAAAAGGATCATTGATTATTCAGTGGTTTTGGTTGCTAAGATCATGGGGATTGATTAAAGTAAGTTTCTGTCACGCTTTCTGTAAGTGACATAAGATTCATGGATAATTTTGCCGTGCCCTTTTCAAACAAAGATATTAAGGCGCCGGCATAAGGGGGATTTATGGCAAGGCATAAGATAGGTCTAGTAGGGTCTGGAAATATTGGTGGAACTTTGGCGCTTTTGGCAGGCCTGAAAGAGCTGGGTGATATTGTTCTTTTTGATATCATGGAAGGCATCCCCCAAGGCAAGGCCCTTGATTTGGTTGAGGCTAGCCCTGTAGAGGGATTTAATTCTGCGATTACGGGAACTCAAGATTACGCGGACCTAGCTGGCGCAGATGTGATTATTGTGACCGCAGGGGTCGCCAGAAAGCCTGGGATGAGCCGTGACGATCTGGTTGGTATCAATACCAGTGTGATGGAACAAGTAGGTGCTGGGATTAAGGAACATTGTCCAAATGCTTTTGTCATTTGTATCACCAATCCGCTTGATGCCATGGTTGGTGTTTTGCAACAGGCCTCAGGTCTTCCAGCAAATAAGATTGTCGGCATGGCTGGTGTTTTGGACAGTGCCCGGTTCCGCTATTTCTTAGCTGAAGAGTTTGGGGTGTCAGTTGAGGATGTGACCGCTTTCGTTCTTGGTGGTCATGGTGACAGCATGGTGCCACTGGTACGGTACTCCACCGTTGCCGGGATACCTGTTCCTGATTTAATCAAAATGGGATGGAGCAGTCAGAAAAATATTGATGACATTGTTCAACGGACGCGCGATGGTGGGGCGGAAATCGTTGGTCTGCTCAAAACGGGGTCAGCGTTTTACGCGCCTGCATCCTCAGCCATTGAAATGGCAGAAGCTTATCTTAAGGATAAAAAACGTGTTCTGCCTTGTGCCGCTTATGTGGATGGGGCTTATGGTCTTGATGGGCTATATGTTGGTGTCCCTGTGGTACTCGGGGCAAATGGTGTTGAAAAAATTGTTGAGATCAATCTTAATGCAGAAGAAAAAGTTATGTTTGAACAGTCGGTCGCCGCGGTCCGCTCACTTGTTGAAGTGGTGGAAAATGTGCGAGCTAGTAAATAAGTCGTTGCCACAACCGGAGTCACGATAGAGGAACCTATGGGCGAATCAAGCTCACATCAGCAGTTTTTATCAGGCGCTAATGCGGTTTATATCGCCCAATTGCAACAGAAATGGCGGCAAAACCCTCTATCCATTGATGCGGACTTTGCCCGTTGGTTTGAACAACTCGATAGCATGACTAACGGCAGTGGTGATGCTGCCTCGCATTCCGATGATGACACTAGACCTTCATGGGGGCTAGATAGTAGCCGTGTGATTGATGTGGATATGGGCACGGGTGAACCTTTATCTCCATCGACGCATTCCTCTGATATTCGGGCGGCAACGCTGGATTCGATCAAGGCTATTATGTTGATCCGCGCTTATCGGATCAGGGGCCATCTTCAAGCTGCGCTTGACCCTCTTAACCTTGTTGAACACACCTATCATCCGGAACTTGATCCCGAAACCTACGGATTTACCGATGCGGATATGGATCGGCCGATCTTTATTAATTATGTGCTAGGGCTTGAGATTGCCACCTTGCGGCAAATCCTTGAAGTTGTCAGGACAACCTATTGTGGCACCATTGGTGTTGAGTTTATGCATATCCAAGATCCCAATCAGAAATCTTGGATACAAGAACGCATGGAGGCCATTAGAAACCATACGGAGTTCACAGATATTGGCAAAAAGACGATTTATGAGCGTTTGGTTTCTGCCGAAAACTTTGAACAGTTTTTGCATAAAAAATATGTAGGCACGAAACGTTTTGGTCTAGATGGCGGTGAAGCGATTATCCCAGCCCTTGAACAGATTTTAAAGCGTGGCTCACAACTTGGCCTGAAAGAGGTTGTGGTAGGCATGTCGCATCGTGGGCGGCTTAATGTGCTTTACAACGTTTTGAGCAAGCCATTCCGCGCCATCATATCAGAGTTTTTAGGCAATCCGGCCAACCCTGAAGATGTTGGTGGTTCGGGGGATGTGAAATACCATATGGGCAATTCTGCAGACCGCGAGTTTGATGGTAATGAGGTGCATTTAACCCTCAACGCTAACCCGTCGCATCTTGAGGTGGTGAATCCAGTGGTGATTGGCCGAACAAGAGCAAAGCAAAAACAGCGCAATGACGATGATAACACCAAGGTCATGGGGCTTTTGATTCATGGTGACGCGGCATTTGCTGGTCAGGGGATTGTATCAGAAACCTTCGCGTTCTCTGCGCTTCGCGGTTACCGTACCGGCGGCACTATTCATTTGATTGTTAACAATCAAATTGGTTTTACAACAGATCCCTCTTATTCACGGTCATCCCCTTATCCGACGGATGTGGCAAAGATGGTGATGTCACCTATCTTTCATGTCAATTGCGATGATGTTGAGGCGGTGATTCATGTCGCTCGTATCGCCACCGAATTCCGGCAAAAGTTTAAGACGGATGTGGTGCTTGATATGATCTGTTATCGCCGTTTTGGTCATAACGAAGGTGATGAGCCAGCCTTTACCCAGCCAAAGATGTATGAAAAGATTCGCAGCCATCCCTCTGTGCGTAAAATGTATGCTGATCAGCTGATTGCCGAAGGCTTGCTTTCCGCCGAAGAGGCTCAGGCTATGATTGACCAGCATCTCAACCATCTGGAAGAAGAGTTTGAGGCTGGAACCAACTATAAGCCTAATAAAGCTGATTGGCTTGAAGGGAACTGGGCAGGGATGCGAAAAGCGCATGGTGATGATCGCCGAGGGTCTACCTCAGTAAGCCGTGAAAGCATTGCAGTAGTTACGAAAGCTATGACAACTGTTCCCGAAGGCTTCACCATTAACAAAAAACTTGAGCGTGTGATTAATGCCCGAAAAGATAGCCTAACAAGTGGTAAAAATATTGACTGGTCCACAGCAGAACAGCTTGCCTTTGGCACTTTGGTAATGGAACAAAAGATTGTTCGCTTGTCTGGTCAGGACTCTTGTCGTGGTACATTCTCACAGCGTCATGCGGTATTTGTTGATCAGAAAACCAATGAACGCTATACGCCCCTTGATCATGTTTCCCCGGATCAGGAACAGTTTGAAGTCATCGATTCCCCTTTGTCCGAAGCCTCTGTTCTGGGGTTTGAATATGGGTATAGTCAGGCTGAACCCAATGCACTCGTGATGTGGGAAGCGCAGTTTGGTGATTTTGCCAATGGCGCCCAAGTGGTCGTTGATCAGTTTATTTCATCAGGCGAGGCTAAATGGCTTCGCATGAGTGGATTGGTTATGCTGTTACCGCATGGGCATGAAGGTCAAGGGCCCGAACATTCATCTGCGCGCCTAGAACGTTACCTGCAGCTTTGCGCCGAAGATAATATGCAAGTGGTGAATTGCACCACCCCAGCAAATTATTTTCATGTTCTGCGACGCCAGATGAAACGCGATTTTCGAAAGCCTCTGATTGTCATGACGCCGAAATCGCTGTTGCGGCATAAATCCTGTGTATCAGCAATTGATGATTTTCTTGATGGCTCATCTTTTCATCGGGTGATTGGGGAAACGGATCAACAGATTGCCAAGAAGCCTAAGCGTATCGTGCTGTGTTCAGGAAAAGTGTATTATGATTTAATTGAAGAACGCGAAAAACGTGGTGTTCAAGATGTCGCTGTTGTTCGGCTTGAACAGCTTTATCCTTTTCCGAATTCTCCCTTGGCTAAGATTATTAGCGCCTCACCAGAGGCAGAGGTGGTATGGTGTCAGGAAGAGCCAATGAATATGGGGGCTTGGGATTTTGTTGATCCACGCATTGAAAAAATGCTGATTGCCGCAGGGGCAAAGCATACACGGCCAAATTATGTTGGTCGTGCCGCTGCTGCTTCCCCTGCAACAGGCCGAATGTCTAGGCATTTAGCAGAACAAGAAGCCCTCATTAATGCCGCGCTTGATCTTAAGGTCGAAGGCGTGCGGTTTGTTGCAGAATAATTAAGAGCATCTAAAGGAAACGGAAAGGCAGACCAATGGGCATCGAAATCAAGGTTCCAACACTTGGCGAATCGGTGACAGAAGCGACCGTATCGCGCTGGCTGAAAGCGGTCGGAGATCACATTGGCAAAGATGAAAATCTAGCTGAGTTAGAAACCGATAAGGTGACGCTTGATGTGTCATCCCCAGTCAGCGGCAAAGTGATCAGCCTTGCGGTGGCTGAGGGTGAAACCGTCTTAGCTAATGCTATTCTGGCTGAAATTGAAGAAGGCGCAGGACAAGCTCCCTCAGCGCCGACACCTGCCGCGACACCCTCTGCCTCGGACGCACCTGCCCCTGTGGCTTCACCTGCTCCTGTGGCTACACCTTCGGTGGTGGCCTCACCTCCTCCTGCGCCGCGTTCAAGTGACGCTGGATCAGCAGCGCCTTTATCTCCGGCTGTGCGGCGAATTGTGGATGAAAACAATCTTGATCCAGCAAGTATCACTGGGACGGGCAAAGATGGCCGTTTGACGAAGGGCGATGTCTTGGCCGCTGGTACAGTGCCAAAGGTTGCGCCAACTCCAACAGCTCCTCTTGCGCCACGCAGTGAAGATCCCCGTGAAGAAAGGGTGCCGATGTCGCGTTTGCGGCAAGTCATTGCTCGGCGTCTTAAAGAGGCTCAGAATACTGCCGCTATGCTTACCACTTTTAATGAGGTGGATATGAGTGCGGTGATGGCACTGCGCGGCGAATATAAGGATAGTTTTGAAAAACGCCATGGTGTCAAACTCGGTTTCATGAGCTTTTTTGTTCATGCGGTGATTGAAGCGTTGAAAGATTATCCTGCGGTTAATGCCGAAATACATGGCAATGATATCATCTATAAAAACTATTATAATATCGGTGTTGCTGTTGGTACGCCTCAAGGGCTAGTTGTACCAGTGCTTAGAGATGCTGACAGTATGAGCTTTGCTGAAACTGAGGCCAGCATCAATAGTTTTGGTGAAAAGGCACGGCAAGGCAAACTTAGCATGGCAGATATGTCGGATGGTACATTTACCATTTCGAATGGTGGTATTTATGGCTCAATGTTATCAACGCCTATCTTAAACCCTCCGCAAAGTGGGATTTTGGGTATGCATAATATTCAAAAACGGGCTGTGGTGGTATCTGGCAAGGATGGTGATCAAATCGTCATCAAGCCAATGATGTATTTGGCGTTGTCTTATGACCACCGGATCATTGATGGCCGTGAGGCAGTGTCTTTCCTTGTTCGCGTAAAACAGTCGCTTGAAGACCCGAGGCGGTTACTAATCGGGCTTTAACGAACAGAAAGGCTTGCGACATGGCAGAACAGCATAATAGTGATCTGGTGATCATTGGTGGCGGCCCCGGCGGCTATGTGGCGGCGATCCGTGCTGCTCAGCTTGGGATGACTGTGACGCTGGTGGAAAAGCGCCCAACCCTTGGCGGTACCTGCCTTAATGTCGGGTGTATCCCGTCTAAGGTGCTTCTGAACTCGTCTGAAAAATTTGCCGAACTGGCATCAGGTGAATTAGCTGAGCTGGGCATTTCCGCCGGTAAGCCAAAACTGGATTTGGCGGCGATGATGGCGAGCAAAGATAAAGTGGTGGGCGGTCTGACCGATGGTATCAGTTTGCTGATGCGGAAAAATAAAATCACCCATATTCAGGGGAAAGGAAAAATTACTGCCCCTGGTATGGTTGAGGTTGAGGGTGATAACGGTAGCCAGACAATTTCCACAAAAAAGATTTTGATTGCCACAGGGTCAGAGGTGCAACCGCTTAACGATGTGCCCATTGATGAAGAAAAAATTGTCTCTTCAACTGGTGCGCTGGCATTGCCAAAAGTGCCAAAACAGCTCTTGGTTATTGGTGGTGGCTATATTGGGCTTGAGATGGCAACAGTTTGGCGGCGCCTAGGGGCAGAGGTCGAAGTGGTGGAATTCTTGCCGCGCATTTTGCCCGGCATGGATGCAGAAGTAGCATCTAAGTTTAAATCTATTTTGGAAAAGCAGGGCATACGCTTTCGGCTTAGCACGGCGGTAAAATCGGCCAAGGCAAACAAATCGGGTGTAGTCGCTAATATTGCCTCGGCAGATGGCGGCGAGACAGAAAAACTGGCGGCAGATGTGGTTCTGGTGGCGGTAGGGCGGCGGCCTTACACGGATGGCTTGGGGCTAGAAGCGCTGGGGGTTGATAGGGATGAACGCGGCCGCATTACAGTTAATCATCACTTTGAAACCTCCGTCCCAGGCATCTATGCAGTTGGCGATGTGATCCCGGGGCCAATGCTAGCACATAAAGCCGAAGAAGATGGCATTGCCGCGGTTGAATTGATGTCCGGTATTAGTGGCCATGTGGATTATGATTTAGTGCCCGGGATTGTTTATACTGATCCTGAAGTGGCTACCTTGGGTAAGACCGAAGAACAGCTCAAAGAAATGGGCATTGCTTACCATAAAGGCGTCTTCCCCTTTATGGCAAATAGTCGTGCGCGGGCGGTTGGTCACCATGAGGGCTTTGTTAAGATACTAGCAGATCAGACCACTGATCGGGTGTTAGGCGTGCATATCATTGGTGCTGATGCTGGAACTTTGATTCATGAGTGTGCGGCGGTCATGGCTTTTGGTGGGGCAGCAGAAGACATTGCCCGAACATGCCATGGGCATCCCACTTTGAATGAGGCAATCAAAGAGGCTGCCCTAGCAGTTGATAATCGCGCCATTCATATGTAAGCCTATTTTGCGGTTGGGTTATTTCTGTCGGGCGCGAGGATGAGTATCCCGATGAATAGCGCTAAGACCACTGGCATCAATATGCGTATAACGCTGAGTAGTCGTAAGGTTAGCGTGTCCTAACAGGCTCTGAATGGCACGAAGATCGCCACCACCTGCCAGCATATGACTAGCGAATGCGTGCCTGAGGGCATGGGGCGTGGCATGGCTTTCTAGCCCCAATTTATAACGCAGGCTTTCCACTAGTCTTTGCACTGCACGCGGATGCAAAGGGCCGCCACGATTTGCGATAAATAAAGGCGCATCAGGGGATTGCCCACCAGGGGAATGTTCAAGCCAATGATCAATCGCAACTCTGACGATATCCAATACTGGAACATCTCGGCTTTTGCCTCCCTTACCATCAACCCTTAGCCATTGTCCAAGTGGCGCATCCTTGCGTTTAAGTGCCAATGCTTCAGAAATGCGAAGGCCGGTGCCATAAATTAAGGTTAGCACCGCGATATCACGAGCTTCCATCCATGTGGCTTGACCCAAGGTGCGTACCGCGGCAATCATGGCTTTGACATCTACTGCGGCAATGCTTTTTGGCAAGGGGGGTTTTAATCTGGGGGCCTTTAGGCTGGTGAGATTAATATCGCTATAATGGCCTTGGCGCATGGCAAAACGGTAATAACTGCGAATTGAGGATAGGATGCGAGCGATGCTGGACGCCGCCATGTTTTTATCCGCTAGCATACTCAGAAAAAGTCGAGCTTCGAGCCGCCCAAACTGATTAGGAGGACAGTTCTGGTCGTTCAGAAAAGTCAGCCATTGCCGAACATCGCGGCTATAGGATTCTTGGGTTTTTGGAGAAGATCGGCGTTCATGTTCAAGCCAGACCAACCATGCGTCATGAACGGTTTGCCCTGTCATTTGCTTGTTAAGGGCCTGGCCGCAAGCGCAATAGCAATTTTCATCACCATTTGCGTCAGCAGGTCTGTGCCATGGGATGGCGTGAAGCTGTGATCCGCATGACCCGCCAGTAATAAGGCAATATCATGTGACGGTGTGGGCATATCTTGCGGCAATCGCACAATGGCGGCGCTTGGCGGAACATCAATTCCAGCGGCGGCAAAGGCCTTGCTTTGCGCGTTGTTAAGAGGGCCTAAAAACACTCCGCTATCATCGGTTAGGGCGTTCATCATTTGTGATGGTAACGCTGTTACGAACGGGTCTTTTGACACTTGATTTTGGCTATCAGCTACCAATCGAGCCGCGGCAACATCCAGAATAGGCGGAAAATAGGTTGAGATCGCCTCGCCAATTTCTTCACGGCTGGCTGCTGCCAGCAACAAAAGATCAGCATGATAAACCCTGCGAATAGCATCATGGTTTGCCATGCTGTTATCCAGCAAGATTTTCTGTTTCCTCTGAACCTCACGCATGGCTTGCTGGGCTTTGAGGGTGAGCAAATGGTTAAGATCAATTACGCCGGATGTGTTATCTTTTGGGGATGTGCTCATAGCATGGCTTTTCCGGTCATCATTTCCACTGATACTGTTATAGAATCGATTGACCTGTTTTCTCCCAATCTGACATAAAGGCGGCAAGTCCTTTATCCGTTAGGGGGTGCTTAAACATAGCGGAAATAACTTGTGGGGGAACGGTAGCTACATCAGCACCCATCAGGGCGGCATCAACAACATGCTGAACCCCGCGCACAGAGGCCACCAGCACCTCAGTGCGCATATCATAATTGGCATAGATCGTGACAATTTCCTCAATCAGGCCCATGCCGTTGCTACCAATATCATCAAGACGCCCAACAAAAGGGGAAATAAACTTGGCCCCAGCTTTAGCCGCAAGCAAGGCTTGGGCGGTGGAAAAACAAAGCGTGACATTGACCATAGTGCCTTGATCACTCAGCGCTTTGCACACCAATAATCCAGCTTCAGTTAACGGCACTTTGACAGCGACATTATCAGCAATCTTTGCCAGTTTCTGACCTTCTTTCAGCATCGTTTCCGCATCGGTGGCTGTGACCTCGGCACTGACAGGGCCATCGACCAGATCACAGATCTCAGCGATAGTTTCCATCAAATCGCGGCCAGATTTGGCAATCAGCGATGGATTGGTTGTTACCCCATCAACAAATCCAGTATTGTTGAGGGCTTTGATCTCATCGATATTGGCGGTATCAAGAAAAAGTTTCATACTTGCTGTCCTGACTAGTGGAAAAAATCTTCAACATCTTAGCCCAAGACAGCAAAAAGTGCTAGCCTGCGACAATAAGATGATAGCGACGGGAGAAGACAAGATATCCGATGACTGTGCCCTTACCTGAAACGGCAGATACGCTTATTCGCGTGATGTTGGCGACGACCTTACCCTATGAGGATGGCGCCCTCACTTATCGCATAGATAAGCAAGAGCTTTCGCTGGCTGAGCCGGGGCAATTGGTATCTGTCCCTCTGGGCAAAAGGCAAGTCACCGGTATGGTTATTGGTGAGGCCGCAGGCATAGCGCCTGAAGATAAGGTCATCACATTCAAGACGGCTATTCCTTATGATGCGGCTTTGCGGTTGACCCCTCCGATGCAGAAATTTCTAAATTGGGTGGCGCAGTGGTATATGGAACCGCCTGGGGCAGTTTTCAAAATGGCGGTATCAGTCCCCTCGGCCTTTACCCCAGAGGTATTGCCAACAGGGTATCAAATCGTTGCATCACCTGAACAGGCCAGCACGCCGCGTCGCCGGAATATCCTGACCGCCTTATCGGACATGGCTATGCTTCCGCAGTCAGCCGCCAGTATCCATGCTATGACAGGGGCTAGTGCTAGCACGATTAAAGCGATGGTTGCAGAAGGCTTGTTAAAAGAAGCTCCCATGGCGTCGTTGCCATCATCCCCTCTTTCAGGCTTGCTGAATCGTCAAAAGCCGCTAACAGATGAGCAGATACTAGCAGCTGATCAATTGACGGCGGCTGTTGATGCAAAGGCGTTTAAGGCGTTTGTGCTTGATGGGGTCACTGGATCAGGTAAAACCGAGGTTTATTTTGAGGCGGTAGCAGCAGCACTTCGCGCTGGGCGACAGGCGCTCATCCTATTGCCAGAAATTGCCCTTTCACAAGCATTTGAGAAACGCTGTCTGGAGCGTTTTGGTTTTAGCCCTAGGCTTTGGCATTCTGGGTTAACGGATGCTAGGCGCCGCGCGGTATGGCGCGATGCCATTAAGGGCGAGCCTATGGTGGTGGCAGGTGCCAGATCAGCTCTGTTTTTGCCCTTTTCGCAATTGGGGGTGATTGTCGTAGACGAAGAACACGACCACAGTTTCCGCCAGCAGGATGGCGTCCGATATCATGCGCGGGATATGGCCGTAGTTAGGGCAAAGCTGTCTGGTATTCCTGCGGTTTTGTCGTCAGCAACGCCATCATTAGAAACGCTGGTCAATGCTGAACAGGGCAAGTATGAGCATATCCGCCTGATGAATCGTTTTGGCGAGGCAGGGATGCCTGAGATCACCTTGGTGGATTTGACCAAAACCCCAACCGAACGCCGCCGATGGCTATCGCCGCCATTAGTGGATTCCATTGATAATGCCTTGCAGAATCAGGAACAAATCCTTCTCTTTCTTAATCGCCGGGGCTATGCCCCTATGTCTTTGTGCCTGTCTTGCCGGGAACGCATTGTTTGCCCGAATTGTTCTGCTTGGCTGGTGACGCATAAATCAGCAGGCCAGTTGCGTTGCCATCATTGCGGGCATTTCAGCCGTTTTCCTGAACAATGCCCATCGTGCGATGTTGAGGGCATGATTATGCCTTGCGGGCCTGGGGTGGAACGCTTAGCCGAAGAGGTGGCTTTCCGCTTTCCTGATGCTAGGCAAGGGATATTTTCTAGTGATGTGATCACGACATCAGCAAAGGCGGAAGCCTTTTTTGATGCTGTCTATAAAGGCGAGATAGATATTATTATTGGCACCCAAATGATCGCCAAAGGCCATCATTTTCCCGGATTGACGCTAGTTGGGGTTGTGGATGCTGACCTTGGCCTATCTGGCGGTGATTTGCGCGGCGGTGAATTAAGCTGGCAGTTGCTTACCCAAGTCGCAGGCCGTTCCGGACGAGCAGAGAAAAAAGGCCGTGTGATGATGCAAACCGCTATGCCAGAAGCACGCGTTCTGCAAAGTTTGGTAAAGGATGACCGTGCTGGTTTTATTAGGGCAGAAAAAGAAGATCGCGAAGACGCAAATATGCCGCCTTATGGTCGTTTAGCGGCGGTGATCTTATCCAGCCGCAATGATGAAAAATTAACAGCATTTGCAAGCCAAATGGCAATGCAATGGCCGAATTATGAAGGCATGACCCTATTAGGGCCAGCACCGGCGCCAATCCGTTTATTGCGTGGTCAGCATCGGGTGCGATTCCTTATCAAAGCGGAAAGAGAAGTCAATCTTCAGCGTGCTATCGCCCAATGGCTAAATGAGGTAAAAATTCCCTCAAGAGTTCAGTGTCAGCTAGATATTGACCCAGTGAGTTTTTTTTAACGGAAAAATCGCCTAAAATCATTGAGTTTAGACTATCTAGAGCAGAAATCATCACGCTTTACCCACGTTTGGGTTATCAAGGAACATGGTCAATTTGACGCGAGAGACGCAAAATACGCGCATTGATCTTGCTTTAGCGTTTTTCCTATGATAGCTAGCATCTCAATTATGTGTTCTGTACAAGATTTGTTTCGGTAATGGATGGCCATTTACGGAGCATTTCTGACCGGGGGATTGCCGCTCCATGTCATCCAGTTCTGGAATTGCCAAACGTTACGTCAAGGCTTTGTTTGAGCTTGCCGATGCCGCAGGTAAAATAGATGCCATAGCGCGTGATTTTCAAGATTTGGAAAAGATTCTTGCCAAATCTGCCGAATTGCGCCGCATTGTTGAAGCATCAGCTATTAGCCGTGATACGCAAAAATCGGCTTTGGTGGCAGTGTTAGAAAAGGCAGGCGCAGATGAGCTTATGGTTAAGTTTGTTGGCGCACTATGTTTGAATGGCAGACTTTTTGTCTTGCCACAAATTATCAGAGAATTTCTGGCCGATTTGGCCAAACGGCGTGGGGAGATTTCAGCCGAAGTCATCTCCGCCGTACCGCTTGATGCTACGCATGAAGCGAACATCATGGAAGCTATTGCCAGTGTGACTAAAAGTGACAAAATTGCTTTGACCACATCGGTGGATGCTTCGTTAATCGGCGGTCTGGTGGTTCGCATCGGGTCTCGCATGATTGACACTTCGATCAAAACGAAACTGAACCGGCTGGAAGCCGCTATGAAGGGTGTTGGGTGATGGATATTCGCGCCGCTGAAATTTCAGCAATCCTCAAAGAACAGATCGCCAATTTTGGTAGTGAGGCAGAGGTCGCAGAAGTCGGCCGAGTGCTATCAGTTGGAGATGGTATTGCCAGAGTATATGGCCTTGACGAAGTTCGCGCCGGTGAAATGGTGGAATTCGATGGTGGCAATAAGGGCATGGCTCTTAACCTTGAAAGCGATAATGTCGGCATCGTGATTTTTGGCGATGACCGCGATATCTCTGAGGGCACCATCGTTCGCCGTACAGGCGCAATTGTGGATGCCCCTACAGGTAAAGGTCTGTTGGGTCGAGTGGTTGATGGTCTTGGTAACCCTATTGATGGGAAAGGCCCTCTGGAAAACACTGAGCGTCGCCGAGTTGAAGTCAAAGCCCCGGGAATCATGCCGCGGAAATCCGTGCATGAGCCAATGCAAACTGGCCTCAAAGCCATCGACAGCTTAATTCCTATTGGTCGTGGCCAGCGTGAGTTGATCATTGGTGACCGCCAGACAGGGAAAACTGCTATCGCTATCGATACTTTCATCAACCAGAAATCAGTCAATGATGCGGCTGGTAAAGATGATACAAAAAAACTGTTCTGTATTTATGTAGCGATTGGTCAAAAGCGTTCCACAGTGGCACAGATCGTACGTTCGCTCGAAGAAAATGGCGCGATGGAATATTCCATTGTTGTTGCCGCAACAGCTTCGGACCCAGCCCCACTGCAGTTTATCGCCCCATATACCGCTTGTGCGATGGGTGAATATTTCCGTGATAACGGAATGCATGCAGTGATCGTATATGATGACTTGTCAAAACAGGCAGTTGCATATCGCCAGATGTCCTTGTTGCTTCGTCGTCCTCCGGGCCGTGAAGCCTATCCTGGTGACGTTTTCTATCTGCACTCACGCTTGCTCGAGCGGGCAGCAAAACTGAACGAAGCTAACGGTCTTGGATCACTAACGGCACTGCCAGTTATTGAAACTCAGGGCGGTGACGTGTCTGCGTTTATTCCTACAAATGTGATTTCAATTACTGATGGTCAGATCTTCCTTGAAACGGATCTGTTCTACCAAGGGATTCGCCCTGCGGTGAACGTTGGTCTGTCGGTTAGCCGTGTGGGTTCATCTGCTCAGATCAAAGCCATGAAACAGGTGGCAGGTTCCATTAAATTGGAACTGGCTCAATATCGTGAAATGGCGGCATTTGCCCAGTTTGCCTCCGATATGGATGCGTCAACACGGAAATTGCTAGATCGTGGTGCACGTCTTACCGAATTGCTAAAGCAGTCACAATATTCACCCATGCCCGTTGAAGAGCAGGTGGTTTCCATCTTTGCTGGTGTGAATGGCTATCTCGATGGTCTTTCGATTGCTCAGGTTGGTAAGTTCGAAGAAGGTATTCTCAATCATATGCGCGGGGCAGGGGCTAATATCCTCAAGACGATCCGCGAAGAGAAAGCCATTTCTGATGACACCAAAAAACAACTGGCGGCAGAAATCGAAGGTTTCGCCAAAAGTTTCGCTTAATCGGTTCTTCACGCAACAGGATTTTGCCTCATGGCCAATTTGAAGGATTTGAAAAACCGGATCAGAAGCGTTAAGTCAACGCAGAAGATCACCTCTGCCATGAAAATGGTAGCGGCGGCGAAATTGCGCCGGGCTCAAGATAACGCCGAAGCCGCACGCCCCTATGCTGCGCGGATGTCTAGCATTATTAACAGTCTTGCTAGCAAAGCTACGCCTGAAACTGCACCAACTATGCTGGTCGGAACAGGGGCAGATCAGCGCATTCTGTTGGTGGTGCTTTCCGCAGATCGCGGCCTTTGTGGCGGTTTTAACGGAAGCATTATCCGCGCCACACGGCGTGAAGTCGAAAGGCTTAAATCCGAGGGCAAGACCGTTGATCTATTGATGGTAGGCCGCAAGGCAAAGGATGCCCTAAAGCGTGAGCTTGGTGATTTGATTGTTGATAGCCGTGAGGGCATTCAAGGTACAGCAGTTTCTTTTGCTGATATTGATAGCATTGCCGATGTGATCAGAGAGCGTCTTGAAAACGGGGAATTAGACCGTTGCCTTATTCTCTATAACCGTTTTATTTCTGCCATCACTCAAGAAGTTACTCTTAGTTCTCTTATTCCGGTTGAAGTTGAAGAAACAGAAGCCGTGGATAAAGACTCAGCCTCATCAGCTCCCTATGAATATGAGCCAGATGAAGCCACTGTGCTTGAAGATTTGCTGCCACGCAATCTCAGCACCCAAATCTATACGGCTATTCTGGAAAGCTCTGCCAGTGAACTGGCGGCACGAATGACCGCTATGGATAACGCAACACGTAACGCCGGTGACTTGATTGATCGCTTGACCATGGAATATAACCGCCGTCGTCAGGCCGCTATCACCACCGAATTGATTGAAATTATTTCTGGGGCAGAAGCGCTGTAACCCTATTAAACTGAAGCTGGAGCATCGTATCATGGCTAATAACGCAAAAGGTAGACTGACACAGATTATTGGCGCTGTCGTCGACGTTGAATTTGATGGGAAATTGCCACCTATTCTTAACGCCGTCCATGTTGATAATGGTGGTCAAAGATTGGTTCTGGAAGTTGCCCAGCACCTTGGTGAGCAAACCGTTCGCTGTATCGCTATGGACTCAACTGAAGGTCTGGTTCGGGGACAAGAAGCTGTCGATACTGGCGACTCTATCCGCGTGCCAGTTGGTCCTGAAACCCTTGGCCGTATCCTTAATGTTGTGGGTGAGCCTGTGGACGAAGGTAAGCCTGTTAACGCAAAGCTGACATTCCCAATTCACCGTCCTGCGCCTGAATATGTGGATCAGTCCACCGAAGCAGAGATCCTTGTGACAGGGATTAAGGTTGTGGATTTGCTAGCCCCTTATGCCAAAGGTGGTAAGATTGGATTGTTTGGCGGTGCTGGTGTTGGTAAGACAGTTCTTATCATGGAATTGATTAACAACGTTGCTAAGGCGCATGGGGGTTACTCTGTTTTTGCTGGTGTTGGTGAGCGTACCCGTGAAGGGAACGATCTTTATCATGAAATGGTTGAATCAGGTGTGATCAAGACTGATGGCGAAGGTTCTAAAGCCGCGCTTGTTTATGGTCAGATGAACGAACCTCCTGGTGCTCGTGCTCGTGTGGCTCTAACGGGTTTGACACTGGCTGAATATTTCCGTGACGAAGAAGGTCAGGACGTGTTGTTCTTTGTTGATAACATCTTCCGCTTTACTCAGGCAGGTTCTGAGGTGTCAGCTCTGCTTGGCCGTATCCCATCTGCGGTGGGTTATCAGCCAACATTGGCAACCGATATGGGTGCCTTGCAGGAACGCATCACCACAACCCGTAAAGGATCAATTACCTCGGTTCAGGCGATTTATGTTCCTGCCGATGACTTGACTGACCCTGCTCCTGCGACCTCATTTGCTCACCTTGACGCTACTACCGTTCTGTCGCGTCAGATTGCTGAACTTGGGATTTATCCTGCTGTGGATCCACTTGATTCGACATCAAGAATGCTTGACCCACGCATCGTTGGTACCGAACATTATGATGTTGCCCGCCGAGTACAGGAAGTGCTTCAGCAGTATAAATCTTTGCAGGATATTATTGCTATTCTCGGCATGGACGAACTCTCTGAAGAAGATAAGCTGGTGGTATCCAGAGCGCGTAAGATTCAGCGTTTCCTTTCACAGCCTTTCCATGTTGCTGAAGTTTTCACCGGATCACCTGGTGTGTTGGTTTCGCTGGATGATACCATCAAAGGATTTAAGGGTATTGTTGAAGGTGAATATGACCATCTGCCAGAAGCAGCATTCTATATGGTCGGCACCATTGAAGAAGCCTTGGAAAAAGGCAAAAAACTTAGCGCAGAAGCAGCCTAATTGGGCTGCGTTCGCCAGCATTTGGAACGGGATTGAGGATAAGGTTGGATCATGGCTGAAACCACGGCATTTGAATTGGTCACCCCTGCACGCGTCATGATGGCGGTTGATGCCAGCATGGTGGTGATTCCGGGTAGCTTAGGTCTGTTTGGGGCTATGCCTCGTCATGCCCCAACCATCTCAACCCTTCAGCGCGGGGTTGTTGAGGTTTATGTCAATGGTACTGTCAACACCCGCATTATGGTTGATGGCGGCATTGCTGATGTCACCGAAGACAAATGCGTAATCCTGGCTGAGCGCGCGGTGAGCTTGGATAACACTCAGCGTTCTGACATTGAAAGCCAGCGGCAAACGGCAGACACCAACGGGAACACTCGTGAGCTTGAGTTTCTTGACGCGGTGCTTGATGCTCTTTGATATCTCTTAATTGAGATATTAAGGTTTAGATAAATAAATCCTTAAAATCTTCAACTAATTTTGCATATACAGGTCTTTTGAACGGTACTGCCAGTTCAGGCAAGGATATAACCGTTGACCAGCGCCATTGGCAAAACTCAGGGTTTTCAGTTTGAATGTTGATGTCTTTATCATCCCCATGATAGCGGAAGGCCAGCCATTTCTGTGTTTGGCCACGATAACGCCCGTTCCATAGCTGATTCGCTAAAGGTTCGGGAATGCTATAAGACAGCCATTCGGGATGCTCACGCAGCAACTCAGCTTTGTTAGTTCCAATTTCTTCGGCCATTTCGCGGAATCCAGCCTCAATAGGAGTTTCCCCTTGGTCTATCCCACCTTGTGGCATTTGCCACGCTTCTCCATGATTATCTAACCGTTGGCCAACAAAAATCTGCTTAGAATTGTTTATCAGGATAATACCAACACAAGGGCGATAAGGACGGCTGATGTAATCGACCCTCTGGCTCATTGCCCTAACCCGTTAAAGACGCGTAATCCACTAAGCAAGTCAACGGCACGCGCCAGTTGATAGTCTCTGATGGCTTCGGGGGCGTCTGTTTCATTAGCACTTAGCGAATCATCTGCTGTTCCGTTTTCTGCGTTATTGTTTTCTAATGATCCTTTGAGGTCTTCTTCACGGAAAGCCCCATCTTCAATATCTTCAACAAGGGCAAGCTCAACCAAGATATCTGGGGTAATACCTGTGCCTTGAATTGATACCCCTGAAGGCGTGTAATACCGTGCAGTGGTTAGGCGCATGGCGCCATCGCGGCCCACAGGGATCACGCTTTGCACAGACCCTTTACCAAAGGATCGTGTCCCCATAATCAGCGCACGGCCATGATCTTTAAAGGCGCCTGCAACAATTTCCGATGCTGAAGCAGAGCCAGAATTAATAAGCACGATAATGGGCAGACCGTTAGAAATATCCCCTTTTTGGGCAAAGAAACGTGAGGCAGACCCATCATTGCGTCCTCGGGTTGATACAATCTCCCCTTCGCTTAAAAACGCGTCAGTGACGGAAATGGCTTCGTTTAATAATCCGCCTGGATTGTTTCTGAGATCAATAACCAATCCGGCAAGGGCCTTACCATGCTTATCTTTTAGGGATTGCACCGCGTTGATAAGCCCTGGGGTGGTTTGTTCACTGAATGTGGTGATGCGGATATAACCAACATTGCCGAAACTTTCAAAACGGACGCTTCGCATTTTGATCACATCACGGTTAAGTGTCACATCAAAAACAGGTTTATCCCCACGCTTAACAGTAATGGTGATTTCACTGCCAATTTCACCGCGCATCAAGTCCACAGCCTCAGTGAGGGTCATGCCAAGCACCCCTTGACCATCAATACCAACAATCAGGTCCCCAGACAGGATTCCCGCTTTATCAGCGGGGGTATCGTCAATTGGCGAAACAACCTTAACAAACCCATCTTCCATGGTAATTTCAATACCTAATCCACCAAACTCGCCTCTGGTGCGATCTTGCATATCATTAAAATCTTCGGCGCTAAGAAAATTGGAATGAGGGTCAAGCGAGGTTAGCATGCCATTAATAGCCGAATAGATCAGCTCTTTGTCATCAACCTCTTCAACATAATTATAGCGAATACTTTCAAACACTTCACCAAAGAGCGCTAAGTTGTCATAGATGCTGCTATTAGTGGATTGACTCTGTGAGGGGTTAGATACAAACGTAGATGCCCCAGCCATCAGAACCACGCCGCCTAAAACGAAACAGAAATACCGAAACATACGATGGGTAAGTGATGTGTTATGGCGCATTGCTAATATCCAAATCTTGAACATATTCAAACTAACCTATGTTGCCCACAGATTAAAGCAAGATCAAGGCAAAGCAGGTTATTCTGTGATGAAAAGAGATGATCCTGTCATTTCTTTTGGAATACTAATGCCCAACAGGGATAAAAGTGAAGGCGCCAAATCACTAAGGCCACCATTTTTCAACCTGCCGCCTTTGGGTGCCCCAATCCAGTAAATCGGGACAGGATTTGTGGTATGCGCGGTATGAGGAGAGTTTGAGGCATCATCCCACATCACTTCGCAATTGCCATGGTCAGCTGTTAGCAACATGGTTCCGCCAACAGCATCTAAGGCGCTAATAACCTTACCAATGGCATGATCAACCACTTCTACTGCGGTAATCGCTGCCTCCAATACGCCTGTATGCCCCACCATATCAGGATTGGCAAAATTGACGATAATCAAATCATGTTGCTTGCCCGTGATGGATGCCAATAATGCTGTTAACACAGCATCTGCGCTCATATCAGGTTTTAGGTCATAAGTGGATACTTTGGGCGAGGGGATGAGGCAACGCTCTTCCCCGGGGTGCACATCTTCTGCACCGCCGTTTAGGAAAAAGGTAACATGAGGATATTTTTCAGTCTCAGCAAGGCGAAACTGGCTCATCCCAGCGGCGGCCACAACATCACCAAGGGTGTTATTCAAGGCTATTGGCGGAAACAGCAAGTCTGATGCCTCATCGAGGCGTTCAGAATATGAGGTCATGGAAATAGGGCGACCAAGTTTTGCCACAGGCGGGACATTAACCAGGGGGGTGTCGTCAAAAACAAGACCAGCAAGAAGTTGCCGCACCCGATCAGCCCGAAAATTGGCAGTAACGATGGTATCCCCATCGGTCATGCCATTATAATCGCCAATGATGTTTGGTAAAATAAACTCATCTGTCTCACCGCGCAATTCTGCGGCGGTGATCGCACAGGCGGGATTATCGAAATGGTAATTGGCCTTGCCATGGGCAATGGCATTGATCGCAAGTGAGGTGCGCTCCCAGCGATGATCACGATCCATGCCATAATACCGGCCAGATATTGTGGCTATCTCTGCCTTTTCCGGCAAACGGGTTTGTAGCCATGCCAGATGACCGGCGGCAGTCCCGGGCAGGGTATCGCGCCCATCGGTAAAAAGATGAAGTTTAACGCTGATCCCTTTGCTTGTTATAGCCTCAGCCAAGGCTAGAATATGCTCTCTGTGGCTGTGCACACCCCCATCGGATATCATGCCCAAAAGATGTGTTTGGGAGTGACGCGGGTTAAGCTGTTTTGCCAATTGATCAAGCATAGGGTTTTGCTGAAGCGTGCCTTCACGGATGGCGTTATTAATCCGCACCAAATCCTGTTCAATAATACGGCCTGCGCCAATGGTCATATGCCCGACTTCGGAATTGCCAACTTGCCCATCAGGCAGACCAACAGCCCCAGCCGAAGCCTCAAGAAAAGCTTTGGGCACAGAATCATCTAACTGATCAATGACGGGGGTATGCGCCAATCGGACCGCGTTGTTGCGCGATGCTTCGCTATGTCCCCACCCATCCATGATGGCAAGAACAACAGGCTTCTTTTTGATCTGTTTTGTCATGATATCTTTATATACGACAATCATAAGAAGCTTGCCAAGTTGCTTCCTTACCCATGGTGATAGGGATGCCCAATTAAAATCATTTCTGCACGGTAAAGCTGTTCAGCTAGCATGGCTCTTACCAAGAGATGTGGCCAAGTTTGTTCACCAAAGGCAAGGATGATATCAGCTTTTTTTATCACTTCAGGGCTATGCCCATCAGCACCGCCAATGGCAAAGACAGCATCACGGATACCATCATCGCGCCATTGTTTGATCAGCTCTGCTAACGCCCGAGAGGATAAGGATTTGCCTCTTTCATCTAGGACGACCAACTTGGCATCTGAAGGAATGGAGGAAAGAATTTTATCGCCTTCGTCTTCGATCCTTGCCGTTCCAGCTGGTTTTGACGAATCGCGTTCCATCAGCTTGCCTTGATGGGGCAGGCGATCAAAATATTTTTGGGTCAGGGCGGCTTCTGGCCCCTTGCCAGCCTTGCCAATGGCAGAGATGGTTAAGCGCATAAGGTCAGCCCCTGCTAGGGCGTGGCGGTTTCTATCGCTGGACGAGCAGAATCTGTCGGATCAAGCCACATTTTTTCCAGTTGATAAAACTCACGCACTTCAGGACGGAACAGGTGAACAATAATGTCCCCAGCGTCAATGAGAATCCAATCTCCTTGCTGAGCACCTTCGGTACCTTGTGAGGAGACACCATGTTCTTTCATGGTTTTCCCAAGATGTTCAGCCATGGCAGAGAGCTGTCTTGACGATGTCCCTGAGGCGATAACCATGTAATCCGCGATAGAAGATTTTCCAGCGAGGGGTACAACAACCAGATCAGAAGCTTTGTCATCTTCAAGCGAAGATAACACTAACTGAAGCAATTGTTCACTGCTATCGTTAAGCTGTCCGGAAACGTTTCGATGATCGGAAATAGGTAACTCCTTCACTCTATCTTATCCGTCATATCTCATAATGATAAAACAGATCATGTCAAATGCCAATGTTAAATCAGCAAAGCTTAATCCTTGCGCTGTGCCCGAATAGCGGTAGCAGAAAGGCTAATTTGCCTGGCTTCAATAAATCCCCAATATCGGTTCTTAACATGACGGCCCTTAGCGGTATATTTCAGCCGCCTTGGTGCAATCCGTTTCATTCGGGCAGCGGTCTGACTGCCAAGCGCCTGCGCACGATAATGAGGCCGATTAACAACAATGGGAATAGTATGACGAAGAATAATATCTGGCCTGTGCCAGAGATGAAAAGAAGCAAGGTTATCTGCCCCCATCAGAAAATAAAACCGCAATCGTGGACAGGTCTTTGCCAATATTTTTACCGTATCGGCGGAATAGCGTGTGCCAATGGCCTCTTCAAGGCGGCTTACCACCATACGGCGACCATGCCGGCAAGTGGTAGTAATGGCCTTAGCGCTAGCATAACGATCCGTGACAGAGGCCATATCTTTTTGAGATTTTAGAGGGTTTTGTGGGCTAACTAGCCACCAAACCGCATCAAGCCCTAAAACAGAGATCGCTGTGTCTGCCACATGGGCATGTCCTTGATGCGCTGGGTTGAATGAGCCACCAAGAATCCCGATATGCCCAAAGCGTCTGGCGCGTAACTTGGCTAACAACTGATAACCCTTGGACGTCATGGCCGTGTTTGTCCGTCGCCCCTAACAATATACTTAAAGCAGGTAAGCTGGTTTATGCTGACTGGGCCACGCGCATGAATACGCCCTGTGGCAATACCAAGCTCTGCGCCCATCCCAAACTCACCACCATCAGCAAATTGGGTTGAAGCGTTGATCATGACGATGGACGAATCAATCTCATGAATAAATTGATCTGATGTTTTTGAGTTTTCGGTAATGATGCTCTCAGTGTGATCACTTCCATGGGTGCGGATATGTTGAATGGCAGCATTGACCCCATCCACCACCTTAACCGCGATAATCGCATCCAAAAACTCATGGCCATAATCATCGTCAGTGGCAGTGCTGATCCATGGACAAGCGGA
>JAQCJL010000058.1 GCA_027593125.1 Pseudomonadota bacterium
CTTCGTCAGCTGTTGCCTCAGCTTCGGCTTCAGCCACCGGAGCAACTTCTGCTGGGGCTTCTTCTGCTGGTGCGGCTTCTGCTGGGGCTTCTTCAACAACAGCATTAACAGCAATAGCGTCTTCGACAGGGGCCGTATCTTCGCCCATATCGCCGCCATCACGAATGATTTCTTTTTTCAGCCCTTCGATAACTGAACCAGCCACCAGATCGCAATAAAGGCTGATCGCACGCAACGCATCATCATTGCCCGGGATAACATAGTCAACGCCATCAGGGTTCGCATTGCTATCAACGACCGCGACCACAGGAATTTTGAGAACGTTAGCTTCTTTGACGGCAATATCTTCTTTATTGGTATCAATGACAAAGATCAAATCAGGCAGGCCGCCCATTTCCTTGATTCCACCAAGAGTTTTTTCAAGCTTATCACGTTCACGTGTGAGCTGAAGCTTCTCTTTCTTGGTTAAGGAATTAGCTTCTTCGCTATCAAGGCGTTCTTCCATTTCGCGCAAACGGCGAATGGACTGTGACACCGTTGACCAGTTGGTCAACATGCCACCAAGCCAGCGGTGATTAACAAAATACTGACCACATGAACGTGCGGCTTCTGCCACTACCTCAGCGGCTGATGGCTTGGTGCCGACAAAAAGAATACGTCCACCATTTGAAGCAACCTGGCTTACCGCCTCAAGCGCTTGATAAAGCATTGGCACGGTCTGTTGCAGATTAAGAATATGAATATTGTTGCGATCACCAAAGATGAATGGTTTCATCTTAGGGTTCCAGCGACGGGTATGGTGACCAAAATGGACACCTGCTTCTAGTAATTGACGCATAGTAAAACTGGGCATAGACATAGGATGCTCCTTTTCCGGTTAGCCTCCATGAAGTCAAAGGGGAAACCCCACCAGATGGTCGTATCCGGCTTTCTCGCCAAACACCACCGACTTCATGTGTGAATTCCGGCACAGCGCCGGTGGTGATTATCTAGACCAGCAAAGAGATTTTTGCAAGCAGTTTGTATTATTTCCTGCCTGATGCGTCTTCTGCTTTATAAAAACACACTGGTGATAGAACCAACGCCATCCAGCGATTTGATATGCTGGCGGCAACCTTGGCTCAATTTGTAGTTGCCGGGCAGTTTGATCACGACCTCATGGGTTTGAACGTGCATTTTCAGCAAAAGTTTTTGTCGCCCTTCCCCATCACGTTGAACGCCGCTGGCAATCCCTTCTAGGGCAGAGGGTTCCATCACATGAACAACCATTGCCAGTGTCTTACTATCTATAGCGGTTTCCAGAGGCAGAACTTCTCTTGCTAACAACTTGATGCGATCATCTTCGCGGCGCGCATCAGCCTTTATGTAAATCGGGGTATTTTCAATCAAATGCGCTTCAGAAGCCGATAAAATATCACTAAACAGCGTGAACTCAATCATACCTGTTGGATCAGTTACTTGAACAAAAGCATAGCGGTTGTTGCTTTGTGAGGTTCTGATCTGTCGGGATGACACCATCCCAGCAAAATGAAGCGTTACCGCCTCATTTCCTAAAGTTAGTTTTTCACTAATCTGGCTGGCAAGGGTAATATTAAGGGGGGCTAATTGCTCTTTATAATCATCTAAGGGATGCGCACTGAGATAAAGACCTAATGCTTCCATCTCAAAATAAAGTCTATCTTTTGAATCCCATTCTTGATGGTGCTTTAATGGAATATCAAGATTTACCCCTTCCACCGCATTAAAGAGATTGTCTTGTGAGGTTTCAGCCTCTCTCTTGGCAATCTGGGCATGGGAAAGAATACGCTCAACCGCCTCAAACAAGGTGGCACGAGGATGCCCAAAATCATCTAATGCGCCTGCTTTGATCAGGTTTTCCAGCATGCGCCGGTTGAGATTGGCGCCAGCACGACTGGCAAAATCTTCTAGTGAGGCAAATGCACCACCCTGATCGCGTTCAGTCACGATTGCTTTCATCACTTCATAGCCAACATTGCGGATAGCCCCAAGGCCATAGCGCAAGGCTTCACCATTATCCGTTATTTCAACAGTAAAATTGGCCTCAGAATGATTCACTGAGGGCGGCAGCATTGCAATATCATAATGGAGACAGTCTTGACGGAATACCGCAAGCTTATCCGTATTTCCCATATCCAGCGTCATCAAGGCCGCAAGAAATTCAGCAGTATGATGCCGTTTTAACCATGCGGTCTGCCACGCGATCAAGGCATAGGCGGCGGCGTGGGATTTATTAAAACCATAACCAGCAAAAGCACTAATTTGATCAAAAATCTGTCCTGCCAGATTTTTATCAATGCTGTTGGCATCTGCCCCCGCCACAAACTCATCACGCTGTGCCGCCATTTCAGATGCAATTTTCTTACCCATAGCCCGGCGCAAGATATCTGCTTTTCCAAGGCTGTATCCAGATAAGACCTGCGCTGCCCTCTGCACCTGTTCTTGGTAGATCATAATGCCATAAGTTTCGTCTAACACCGGTTCAAGCAAGGGGTGCATATAATCGACCTTTTCGCGGCCATGCTTACGCGCAATATATTTTGGGATATTTTCCATTGGGCCGGGGCGATAAAGCGCGACCACCGCAATAATGTCTTCAAAACGGTCTGGCTTGAGGCCTTTTAGCACTTCACGCATACCGCTCGATTCCAGCTGAAACAGCCCTACGGTATCGCCTTCTCCTAACATGGCGAAAGTGGCTTCATCCTCAAGCGGAATATCAATAAGATCAAGCGAAATGCCTTTGCGCTTTATCAGATCAAGAGCCAGCTGCAACACTGTCAGGGTCTTCAGCCCTAAAAAGTCAAACTTGACTAGCCCTGCGTCTTCTACCGATTTCATATTGAATTGGGTGACAGGTAATTCTGATCGTGGGTCTTGGGTTAAGGGAACAAGTTCTGCAAGGGGCCGATCACCTATCACCAATCCTGCCGCATGCGTAGAAGAATGCCTAAGTAGACCTTCAATTTGGATGGATACATTCATCAAATCAGTAACCTGTTCATCAGCATTAACAGCTTCTTTCAGGTCTTTCTCGCTTTTGAGGGCTTCGGTCAATTTAACTGGCTTTGCCGGATTGCTGGGAACCAATTTCGCAATGCGATCAACTT
Source organism: Pseudomonadota bacterium (assembly GCA_027593125.1). Lineage (GTDB taxonomy): Bacteria > Pseudomonadota > Alphaproteobacteria > Puniceispirillales > UBA1172 > UBA12202. The sequence continues at coordinate 3,129 of JAQCJL010000058.1, forward strand.
GACTGTATGGCATACCCATAACACGGCCTGCATCACGCAAAGCGGCTCGCGCCTGCAAGCTTCCAAAGGTAATGATCTGGGCCACCCGATCAATGCCGTATTTCTGCTGAACATAGGCAATCACTTCTTCACGGCGATCTTGGCAAAAATCAATATCAAAATCAGGCATGGATATGCGTTCTGGGTTAAGAAAACGTTCAAACAAAAGCCCCCAGCGGATAGGATCAAGATCCGTAATGCCAAGGGCATAACCCGCAAGAGACCCCGCGCCTGACCCACGTCCTGGGCCAACAGGTATGCCTTGCTGTTTTGCCCAATTGATAAAATCAGCAACAATCAGAAAATAACCTGCGAACCCCATCTGAGTGATAATTTCTAATTCCAGATCAAGCCGTTGTTGATAGGTTTCGTGCATCTCATCTGTATTTTGGTTCTCGTAACCCTTTGTGCTTGCCAATGTTTTAAGCCGATTTTCTAACCCCTGATGCGCCAGATTTTTTAGCCAGCTCTTTTCATCACTGCCATCAGGCGTGGCAAAGGGCGGCAATAAGGGTTTGCGTTTTTTCACTGCAAAGGCACAGCGGCGAGCAATGATCGCCGTATTTTCATAGGCTTCGGGCAAATCCGCAAACAAAGCCATCATTTCTGATCCAGATTTTAGATAATGGTCTTCAGTTTCTTGACGGCGGTCTTCGTGATAGAGGGTTTTGCCTTCAGAAATGCACAGCAACACATTATGCGCGGCGGCATCAGATCGTTTCCCAAAATAGCAGTCATTGGTAGCAACAAGCGGCAAGGTCAACGCATAGGCTAATTCCAGCAAGCCCGGCTCAATCCTAGCTTCACGTTCAGTGCCATGTCGCTGAAGTTCAACATAAATCCTGTTAGGGAATATTGCAGACAGTTCCTTAAGCCTGCGATGCGCCAAGTCAGGTTGATTTTCTGCTAAGGGTGCTGCCACAAAACCACGTTTTGCCCCTCCAGAAAGGGCAATTAACCCTGTGCTATGCTTTTTTAACTCTGAAAGATCAATCGCCGGTTCATGATCCCCAGCCAATAACGCCTTTGACATCATCAAAGACAGGTTGATCCAGCCTTCTTCATTTTGAACCAGCAAAACAATCTCACCATTTGGGTTGTCGCTAGTCTGATCACGCAAAGTGACTTGAGCACCAATAATCGGCTGTATCCCATTACTTATGGCTTCATAGGAAAACTCAAGCGCACCAAAATTATTGAAACTATCAGTTAAGGCAAGGGCAGGTTGGTCCATCGCCGCCACTTGTGAGACAAGCGCTTTCACCGGCAACATCCCCTCAGCTAGAGAATATGAAGAATGCGCACGGAGATGAACAAAGGGAGATGACGAGGACATGACAACACTATCGCCCATGGGTGACAATTCTGACAAGCGTCATGAAACTATCCTATTGAAAACTGCCAGCATAAGGGCTGGTGTCATCGCTTATTCTACCAGTTCCCCATTGCGAATCGTTAACACCCGATCCATGGATTTCGCTAGCTCTAGGTTATGGGTAACGATAAGCGCCGCTGTCTCTGTTGAACGTAACACGGCCACAAGATGCTTGAACACATCTGCCGCCGTTTCTGGGTCAAGGTTTCCAGTGGGTTCATCCGCCAACAAAACCGAAGGCACATTTGCGACCGCTCTGGCGATAGCCACGCGCTGCTGTTCACCACCAGAAAGTTGACCGGGGCGATGCCCTCGCCTATCAGAAAGGCCAATCATTTCCAGCAATTGATCAGCGCGTTCTTCCGCTATTGTTCGCGATAATCTGTTCATGATCTGTGGAATTACAATATTCTCTGCGGCCGAAAACTCTGGCAACAGGCGATGAAACTGAAACACAAAACCAAGGGACCTGCGCCGCAAGGCAGAGACCTCACGATCATTAAGCCGATGGGCGGCTTTCCCATTGATGGTTACCTGGCCTGAGTCCGGGCGTTCCAATAATCCAGCGATATTCAGCAGAGTTGTTTTTCCAGACCCACTTGGCCCAACCAGCGCTACGAGTTCCCCCTTTTGAAGCGATAGCGACACATCTTTAAGCACATTGACCTTGCGCTCACCTTGAAGAAAGGCCTTTGAGATGCCGTTAAGAATTAGTTGTGGGGCAGACTTGTCTGATAGTGGGGTGGAATCAGCCATAGCGCAACGCCTCCGCCGGGGCAATGCGTGAGGCCCGCCAAGCTGGATAAACTGACGACAGAAAAGACAGAACAATCGCCATAATAATCACATTGATCACCTCATGAGGGTCAACTTTTGCAGGTAAGGTCGACAGAAAATAGATTTCAGCAGCAAATAATTCCGTTCCCGTCAGGCTTTCTAATGCGTTCTTAATTGTGTCGATGTTCCAGCAAAAAGTAAGCCCTAACAACGTTCCAACCACCGTTCCAATCAGGCCAATGCTTGATCCGGTCATCATGAAAACCCGCATAATTGAACCTTTGGTCGCACCCATGGCACGCAAGACTGCGATATCATTATTTTTAGACCGCACCAGCATGATCATTGAGGAAATGATGTTGAATGCCGCAACCAAGATAATCAGCGACAAAATAATAAACATCACATTGCGTTCCACATTCAACGCATTAAGAAACCCCTTATTGCGTTGTCGCCAATCAAAAACCCGCAGGCCTTTTCCTGTTGTCTGATCAATATTCTGGCGGATAATGTCGGTGCTATTGACATCACGAGCATAGATTTCCAGCGCGGTTACCCGATTATCCATAGCGAAAAAGGATTGCGCATCATCAAGCGGCATAAAGATAAACGCCTTATCGTATTCATGCATACCGACATCAAAAACCCCAGCGATATTAAAAGAACGGCGTTCTGGAATAGTACCAAATGGGGTTGTTTTTCCTCGCGGTGATAAGAGCGATAAGCTATCACCCGTTTTCACCCCTAGAGTCCTTGCCAGTTCATGTCCTATTAATACGGCCTGACCTTTTTTGATCCCTTCAATGCTGGCCTCGTCCAAAGCATCCCATAAGGGTTGCCGCGCGGCTAAGTCTTCCCAGCGCACCCCACGCACCACTGCGCCAGAGGCATAACTGTTCGCGGTCGCCATAACTTGACCCTCAATCTGAGGGGTTACCGCCAGAATCCCAGGAATTCCGGCGATGCGTCCAGCAAGGGTATCATATTGCTCAATGCCTTGCTGACCATCGCTATAAATCACAAGATGGCCATTCAACCCAAGGATACGGCCAACCAATTCATCACGAAACCCATTCATCACGGACATCACAATAATCAGTGTTGCCACCCCAAGACTGATCCCCAAGAGCGAAAACCAAGCGATGACTGAGATAAAGCCTTCGGATCGGCGCGAACGGATATACCGTAAGGCCAGCATGCGTTCAAAATGGCTGAATACGCCGCTCATTTAGCGAGTTTCCATTATTGCATTAAAAGCGGCATCCGGTGACAGAGTTTGGCTTGCGCCGGTTTTACGTATTTTAAACTCTACCTCACCATTTGCCATTCCTCTGGGGCCAATAATGATTTGGCGCGGAATACCAATTAAATCCATGGTGTTAAGCTTGGCGCCTGCGCTATCCGAGCTATCATCCATTAAAACATCAAAACCTGCGTTTTGAAGGCGGTGGTATAAATCTTCAACTGCAGTGTCACATTCGTCATTCCCAGGCTTAAGGTTAACCACCGCAACATCAAATGGGGCAACAGATTCAGGCCAGATAATGCCCTTATCATCATGGCTAGCTTCAATGATGCCGCCAACTAAACGCGATACCCCAATGCCGTAAGACCCCATATGGACAGCGGTTGATTTCCCCGTATCGTCAGCAACCACCGCCCCCATAGGTGCGGAATATTTATCCCCAAAATAAAAGATATGGCCGACTTCGATGCCGCGTGTTGTGACCAGATCGTCCGTGTTAACCGGGCAAGCCTTGGCATCATGCTTTTCATCAGTAACCGCATAGAGTGAGGTAAAGCGATCAACAATCGGCTGCAGGTCAGCATGATAATCCACTTCACCCGCATCAAGACTATAATTCAGCCAATCTTTATGACAGAACACTTCACTTTCACCAGTATCTGCCAGAATGACGAATTCATGACTCATATCGCCGCCAATCGGGCCAGTATCAGCCTCCATAGGAATAGCGGTTAGCCCGAGACGCTTAAAAGTCAGCAAATAAGACACAAACATTTTGTTGTATTCTGCGCGTGCCGCCTCAGCATTAAGAGCAAAGGAATAGGCGTCTTTCATCAAAAACTCTCGTCCACGCATAATCCCAAATCGAGGGCGCACCTCATCGCGAAACTTCCACTGAATGTGATAGAGATTAAGCGGTAGGGCACGGTAACTTTTGACATGCGTGCGGAAAATATCCGTAATTTGTTCTTCGTTCGTTGGCCCGAACAGCATGTCGCGTTCATGACGGTCTTTGATGCGCAACATTTCCAGCCCATAATCGTCATAACGGCCAGATTCTTGCCAAAGCTCTGCTGGTTGAATTGTTGGCATCAGTAATTCAACTGCGCCAGCGCGGTTTTGTTCTTCTCTGACAATCTGTTCTATCTTGCGCATGACTTTAAGCCCAAGAGGCAACCAGCTGTAAATCCCAGCACTAGATTGCTGAATCATCCCTGCCCGAAGCATCAGACGGTGCGATACAATTTGAGCTTCTTTCGGGGTTTCACGCAAGGTCGGTAAAAAATATTGGCTTAAGCGCATAATTAAGTTCCTTATATCAGCTTGGCGCGTGTTGCAATGACGATAGAATTAGAGGTGGCAGAGGAAATAGAGGTCTGTCCTCAAGGGAAAATAGATCATCAATCATCGTTTCGTCTACCTCTTCAAGCCGCAGATGTGACCATATGGGGTTTTGATCCTTATCAATCAATGCCGCCCGGACACCTTCGCCGAAATCGGAATATGCCATCATACGCATCGCTAAGGCATAATCCAGCAATAAGGCAGAAATATAGCTATCTGGTGGCGCACCTGTCAGCAGCCTTTGGGTAAGCTTAAGCGATAACGGACACCGTTTCTGCAAGGCTTCATATAAACTAGCAGCAAGAGGATGATCCGATGCCGCTGCTGCATCCCTGATATCCTCAAGCCTATCATGCGAAAGCATATCGTTTATCCAACTCAGATGCGGCATCAGCCTTGCCCCTTCGGCATCATGGCGAAGATACCGATTGATAATGGCGTTGCTATCACCGCTATTTGCTGCTTCCCGTTTTAATTCTGTCTTGAGTTCAGGCAAATCCGCACTGGCTACAAACCCCGGCATCATACCAGAAGCCAACATATCAGCATGACCGATTCGTGTACCTGTTAAACCGATATAAAAACCAAGCAATCCCTTTGCTCGCCGCAAAAAAAGGGATGCCGCCACATCAGGAAAAAGCCCTATGCCTGTTTCTGGCATCGTGAAATCAATATTTTCCGTGATCACAGGGTGCGAGGCATTGAACAATAACCCTGCCCCACCCCCCATGGTTAACCCATCAGCAATGGTGATAATTGGTTTAGGATAATTGCTGATCAGCATATCCATACGGTATTCACTAGCGAAATAATCGGGCTGTGAGGTATCACCAGCGTTTTGCGCCTGCATCACCATCAATGCTTCTCTAATATCACCCCCAGCACAAAAGGCGCGCGACGGTGTTGCTGTTAGCAGAATCTGAGTTACCGCATCATCATTCCACCATTGCTCAAGCGAAGCGCTTATCCCATGACACATCGCTATGGTAAGAGCATGCAAAGCCCTAGGGCGGTCAAGGGTGATGGAGGCAGTTCCGTTTTCAACCTCTATCTGCAAGTTTTCAGCATCTATGCTCATGCCTGATCTATACGCGATATGCGTTGGATTGAGAAGACTTCCCCTTGAAAAATCCTCTGAATGATGCGGCAATCTGAACCACAGGAATGGTGATTACAATTTGCACCATGACGGGGGTATGGTTATATAGGCTATGACCAGAAAAAATGACCTCATTCCTAGTTTTCCTGTCACGCGCCTACGCCGCACGCGGATGAAACCCTTTAGCCGTGCGATGACCCAGGAACATCATTTGACCGCCGCTGATTTCATTTGGCCTATTTTCGTTACCGAAGGCAACAATCTGGCTGAAGCGATTGAAGGTATGGATGGGGTAAAACGGTTTAGCCTTGACCAATTGGCAGAACAGACAAAAAAGGCCTTGGCTTTGGGCATTCCGGCCATGGCTATTTTCCCACGGATTGACCCCTCACTTAAAGATGAGGATGGCACCAATGCCCTCGCCGCTGATAATCTCGTTTGCCGGGCTATCGCGGCCATCAAAGCAGCATCCCCAAATATGGGTGTCGTCGTGGACATTGCGCTTGATCCCTTTACCACCCATGGACATGATGGGCTTATCCGACATGGTGAGGTTGATAATGATGCCACGCTTGAGGTGCTGAGGGCACAAGCCCTTAATTATGCCGCGGCAGGGGCGGATATCGTTGCCCCGTCAGATATGATGGATGGCCGGGTCGGCGCCATTCGCGGCGCCCTAGATGCTAATGGTCATAGTGATGTGATGATCATGTCCTATGCCGCAAAATATGCCTCAACCCTCTATGCTCCTTTTCGTCAAGCGGTGAGTGCGAATGCCCTAACCGAACTTGATGACAAATCCAGCTATCAAATGAATCCTGCCAATAGCGATGAGGCCATGCGCGAAATTGCCCTTGATATTCGTGAAGGGGCAGATTTTATTATGATTAAACCGGGGATGCCATATTTGGATATCATCCGCCGCACCAGTGATGAGTTTAATATTCCGGTCTTTGCTTATCAGGTTAGCGGTGAATATCAGATGATCAACAGCCTTATGAAAACTTTACCAGAACCTAAACAAAAGGCACTGGTGATGGAAATGCTGCTGGCCTTTAAACGCGCAGGATGCACCGGGATTTTGACTTATTTTGCTTGTGATATTGCCGAATGGCTAAACAGATCGTAAATTATTCCATCAACAATCACACAGAAGACAAACCCATGACGGTTACCCCTGAACATATTCGCAAAGCCTATCATGACATGGTTAATGCCGTGATCCGAACACCAAGTGTGTTTTCACCTGCTATCACCAGCCTTATTGGGGCGGATACTTGG
>JAQCJL010000059.1 GCA_027593125.1 Pseudomonadota bacterium
TTGGGCCATCACCCCAATCAAAAGTGTGATAATCAAACGGATTGCTGACAGTGACTAAGGGGTTAACCGAGGCTTGTATACGCGCGGCCGCATCCGCCGACAATGATGGCATGGGAACCTTTCCTCGTTCCGCTGCATCCGCAATTAATGACGCCTCACCCCCCGAACAGGACATCGTCAAGAGAGAGGGATCATCAAGTTGACCATAACAATGCAATAAGGTCAGGCCGCCCATTAAGGCATCAATGGAATCCACTTCACCAACACCAAGAGCATCAAAAAATGCTTGTGACGCGGCCATACCGCCAGCTAATGACGCGGTATGCGATACGGTCATGTTTTGCGCTGCCTCGCTTAATCCTGCCTTAAGGGCCAGCACACCTTTTCTGTGTTGCTTGGCTTCATGCACCGCAGCGGCAAAGGCTTCGGCATCATTAATGCCTTCAATATGCAGGCCAATCCCTGTGACGCGGTCATCTGCCGCGACCACCCTGATCAAATCAGCCATGCCAATCATCGCCTGATTGCCCAGGGTTAAAATATAAGCAATTGGCAAGCCGCCTCTTTGCATCGTTAGGTTGATTGCTAAGTTTGATGACTGCGTGATAATGGCAACCCCACGTTCCACGGGCTTTCCCCCATGAACATCAGGCCACAATAACGCTCCATCGAGATAATTGATCATGCCATAGCAGTTTGGGCCAAGAATAGGCATATCCCCTGCCGCCGCCACCAACTGATCCTGAAACTCTTTCCCGTTTTCGACTTCGGCAAATCCAGAAGCAAAGGTAACAACACCGCCCGCGCCCATGGCACTTAACTGGCCTACCATATCAATGCTTGTTTTACGATTAACCCCCAGAAACACAGCATCAGGGGGCGCAGGTAAAGCGGCTAAATTAGGATAGGCTTTATGCCCGGCAACCATTTCTTTATGGGGATGCACTGGCCAAATTTCACCCGCAAAACCAATTTCGCTGCAACTCAAGACCACGGCTTCAGCCCATTTACCACCAATCACCGCGATATTTGACGGACGTAACAGCCGCGTCAATGAGGCAGAATAATCCGAAGGATCGCGCCGCGACATTAGCCACCTATCCGCCGAAGCAAATCACGGCTAATAATGTGGCGCTGGATTTCTGATGTTCCATCCCAGATGCGTTCCACCCTTGCATCACGCCAAAAGCGTTCTAATGGCAGATCGTTCATTAATCCCATACCGCCATGTATCTGTATCGCTTCATCAGTAACTCTAGCCAGCATTTCAGACGCATAAACTTTTGCTGAGGCAATTTCCCGATTGGCTTCTAGCCCTTCATCCAATCGCCATGCTGAGGCCAGCGTTAACCAGTCTGCGGCATCAATTTCAGTGATCATATCTGCCAGCTTAAAGCTAACCCCCTGAAACTTTCCGATTTGCTGACCAAATTGTTTGCGATCGACCGCGTATTGCAGCGCCATATCAAACACTCGTCTGGCGCGACCAACCGACATTGTCGCAACTGTGATGCGGGTAGCGTATAGCCAAGTGTTCATAACTTCAAAACCGCCATCAACCTCACCCAGCACCTGACTTTCAGGCAGACGACAATCATCAAAAGTCAGGATCATATTATCATAACCGCGATGCGACACTGATTTATAACCAGGCTTAATCTCAAACCCCGGATGCCCCCTATCTACCAGAAAGCAGGTGATCCGCTTTTTCGGGCCTTTGGGGGTGTCGTCTTCACCTGTGGCGATAAAGACAATGACAAAATCAGCATGAGCCGCCCCGGAAATAAAATGCTTTGTGCCATTAATGATCCAGTCGCTTCCATCTTTTTTGGCATAGGTTTTCATGCCGCGGACATCGGATCCGGCATCTGGTTCCGTCATAGCCAACGCGTCCATTCTCTCGCCTTTGACCGCAGGGTAAAGATAGCGCTCTTTTTGTTCACCTTCACACGCCATCAAGATATTTTGCGGCCGTCCCCAAAAATGGGTCAATGCCATAGAGCCTCGACCAAGTTCACGTTCAAGCAAAGCAAACTCTAAATGATTGAGGCCGCCACCGCCGACTTCTTCAGGGAAGTTTGGTGCGTAAAATCCCATCTCAAGCACTTTGGACTTAATCTCATTCGCGATTTCTGCTGGCACATAACCTAGCTCTTCCACTCGCGCTTCGTGAGGATAAATTTCTTTTTCAACGAAACCTCTGACCGTATCAACGATCATATTTTGTTCTTCTGTGAGTCCAAAACGCATAGGTTCTCTCCTGCTAACTTGCTTTGTCTCTAAAGGCTTTGTGACCTTCTAAATTATTTGCGTTTCATTCCTATGGCTGACCCTACCGCCTCAGGCATAGCAAGACTTTCCTGTGCCTTAGCGATAGTGTCAAATCCTGCCGCAATGTGTTCTGGCATGGCACAGGCTCTGCCTGCCTTCATATCAACATGAAGCAACATATGTTCCCCAGTTGCCAGCAAGCGGTTATCTTCGCCGCCATACATTACATGGAACAGATGCAATTTTTTAGCATCATGATTGATCAAACGGGTTACCACATGAATAGGTTTGCCGATGGCAATTTCATCAATATGACGTATGTGGGTTTCGACTGTATAAAAGGAAAACCCTTCTTTCACATAGGCTGGTCCAGCACCGCATCCAAACAGCACCTTATCAGTTGCCATGCTGAATACCTCCAGATACCGAAACTCCGTCATATGGTTATTGTAATCTGCCCAATCCTCATGCACATGGCCTTGCCAAGTGATAAAAGGATTAGCATCAAGCGCCATGCTCTCTTCGGTTGCTGCCGCCATATCTGCCGGATTTTTGAGAACGGTGCCAGCACCCCATTGGTTGCGGCGCAACACTTTGAGAAAATCAACAAGGTTGTTATCTCGCGTTGTTTCTAGCTCTTTGACACTAAGACCAGCAACATGGTCATCGCTCTGGCTGACAATCTTATCGACCAATTCTTCTGTCCATTCCGGGACATCCATCAGCTTTGTCCATGGCCATTTTAGCGACGGTTCAAACTGTTCCAGAAAATGTCTGAAACCGCCATCACCCCCGCCAAGCCGGTAAGTCATAAATTGCCCCATCTGGGCATAACGCATCCCTAGACCATAGCGGACGATATCATCAATCTCACCTGCAGTGGCGATGCCTTCATCAATCAGCCAAAGCGATTCTCGCCACATTGCCTCAAGCAGGCGATCCCCAACAAAAGCATCAATTTCCTTTTTGATATGAACCGGCTTCATGCCTATGGCGGCATAAAGTTCCATCGCAGTAGCGATTGCGTCAGCTGAGGTTTTCTCACCACCAACAATTTCCACCACAGGCAACAAATAAACTGGATTATAAGGGTGCGCGACCATCATCCGGTCTGCGTTTGGCATATCCCTCTGGATATCAGTAGGCAACAGCCCTGAAGTAGATGAACCAATAATCGCATGATCAGCTAAAGCTTCGCCAATTTCCTGATGAATGGTTTTCTTTAACTCAATGCGTTCTGGCACAGATTCTTGGACTAAATCTGCGCCCTCTACTGCCTCACCAATCGTTTTGACATAGCGCACCTGTCCTCTTGCCCCGGTAGTTTGCCCCGGCCAAAGCCGTAACATCGCGGCCTCATTTCGGGCTATTACATCATTAACGTAGTCTGCCGCTTTTGGATGCGGATCAAACACCGTCACATCACAGCCTGCCGTCATAAGTCTGGCAACCCAGCCACCACCAATAACACCGCCGCCAATAACAGCGGCCTTGCTTATTCCTTTTGCCACGAAACCACCTCTAGCGTTTTGTTAATTTTAGTTTCTTACGAACATCTTCAGGGGTAAGAATGGATACATTCATTGCTGACAAAATGGTTGCTGCTCGTTCAACCAAATCCGCATTTGTAGCCAGTTTTCCGTATTCTAAATAGATATTATCTTCTAGCCCAACCCGAACATTGCCGCCAACAATAGGTGCCAGCGCGGCATAAGGCAGTTGATTCCGTCCAATAGAAAAAGCTGAATAAATCCAATCGTCAGGCAAGTTGTTCACCAAAGCCATCAGCGTGTTTGGATCATCCGGAGCACCATAAGGAATGCCCATGCAAAGCTGAACAACAACAGGGTTATCAATCAGCCCTTCTTTAACCAATTGTTTCGCCAGCACCAGATGGCCAGTGTCAAAAATCTCAATTTCTGGGCGAACACCAGCATCCTGCATATGCTTTGCCATTGCACGCAACATTGATGGGGTATTCGCCATAATGTAATCCCCATGCGAGAAATTCATTGTGCCGCAATCAAGGGTGCAAATCTCTGGCAGCAGACTGCTAACATGTTCTACGCGTTCAGCCGCCCCTGCCATATCAGTACCTTCCGCAAGGGGCAAGGGCTGTTCAGGTGAGCCAATAATTAAATCTCCGCCCATGCCAGCAGTCAGATTGATGACCACATCGGTGTCTGCGGAACGTATCCGGTCCACGACTTCACGATACAGCGCAACATCGCGTGATGGGGCTCCTGTTTCTGGATCACGAACATGGCAATGCGCAATGGCGGCGCCAGCCTTAGCCGCAGCAATAGCATCATCGGCAATTTGTTTTGGGGTAATTGGAACCAGATCAGACTTACCGGTGGTATCGCCTGCCCCTGTGACCGCACAAGTGATAAATACTTCTCTGTTCATGATACATTTTCCTATGATTATCTCATCAAGATATGACATAAGCCATGACGCTAATTCGTGGATAAATCAAGGCTTATTTGTTAAGGATTCTTTCAATTCCTTTAGCTGATCAAAGATGTTTTTGGTGGTGGTTGTCAAAAGATGATCAGCGGCTTTGCCCTTATAGATGTCTTGATAACTTTGGGCACGCCTTTTGCCAAGCTCAACCCCGGGTTGGTCAAAGCTGTTCAACCCCCAAAGGGACCCTGACATCGTCGTGACATATTCAAATAACGCCAGAACCCGTCCAAGCGTGTATGGGGATAATTGAAGCCATGTGATAACCGTTGAGGGACGCCCACCAGAAAATCCGGGATCATCCGCATCACCCAAAGCAAGAGCATCAGCCTGAGCCAACATATTTAATATCAATTGATCATGGTGATCTGCCACAAGATCTGCAGCCATATTTGCATCCGACATTAAAGGCCTTAATGGCGCAAGGAACGTCACAGGCGTGACCATCGCACTTTGGTGGATATGCTGAAAGAAACTGTGTTGTGCATTACCACCAGCCATTCCAAACATGACTGGGGCAGTAAAATAATCTACCCTTTTGCCAGAAGCATCCATAGACTTACCATTGGATTCCATTTCCAGTTGCTGAAGCCATGAGTCCAACTTATCCAGGCGTTGATCATAGGGGCAAAAGGCTTCGGCTTGACGCCCTAGCACACTAATATTCCAATATCGCATCAGCGCCAGATTCACCGGAGCATTCTGATAAAGTGGTGCGCTAAGAACATGCTCATCAACAGCATGACCGCCAGCAAGCATAGCCCTAAACCCAGCTCGACCAATAGCTAACATTAAGCCAAAACCAACCACTGACCAGATAGAATATCGCCCACCAATACCCTGATCAAATGGCAGGATAGCGTCATCAGCAAAACCCATTTCCTTTGCTTTTTTCGGGTTAGCGGTAATCGCTAAAACACGGTCACTGGTATCGATCTCAGCATCATCAAACCAATGCATTGCCAAAGCCATATTCGCAAGCGTTTCAGGGGTGGAAAAAGATTTTGAGACGACCAGCATAGCCGTCGTTGACGGATCAAGGACAGCAAGGCAATCGCCCATCTGTGATGGATCAATGGTACTAACAAAATGAATTTCTGGCCCTTGTTGATATGGTGATAAGGCCGCGACAGCCATCGCTGGCCCTAGATCAGAACCCCCAATACCAACAGAAACCACATCCGTGATGCCTAAACTAAGCAAACGGTCTAAATGGCTTGCCATAATGTCAACACTAGCCTGCGCCAATGGTTGGGACGGATCTCGCAAATGAGCATGAAGCGCAGGGCTTTTCTCAGAGCTATTAACATTCTTGCCATCTAGCATGGCATGGCATTTTTCCATCACCTCAGCTTCTTTAGCCACTTGCAACAAGATATGCAGTTGATCCTGCGTCACCGTCTGGCGCGTCAAATCAATTTGCATATCATCAATAGCAAACTGAAGTCGTTCGTTACGGTCGCGATCTTCTAGCAACTCCCCCATAGCAATGCCATGCGAAGGGGTGTCAGAAAGACTAGACAAGAATTTTTGATAGGCAGGCCAAGCCATAATCACAATATCCTTAATCTAATATTTCCATTAATCCGTTTTCTAATGATCATTTCTCATTCATACTTATTATTGTCTATGTTAATCTTAACGAATATTTTAACACAGATTTAACGCATCGTCCTAATGTAACGCAATGTTACGATAGCATTGCGATTTTTCTTACACACGGCCATGCTTACACTATGACCCAAACCAAAAGACAGCTTCTTTTTATTGATCACTCGCCATCTGCAAACACTCAGCGGCTTTCTGATGCGGCCACCTGCATCATGACTCGGGATAGCGATGTGCATGTGATCCGGAAGTCGCCGCTTACAGCAAATGCTGAGGATGCGCTGTCTGCGGATGGCATTCTCATTGCCAGCACAGAAAATATTGGCTACATGTCTGGGCTTACCAAAGATTTTTTTGATCGCACCTACCCTTCCCTTCTTGATGTAAGTGCAGGAAAATCTGTAGCGGTATATATTCGCGCTGGCCTTGACGGAACAGGAAGCAAACGCGCCATGGAGAGCATTTTAACAGGTCTGGGTTGGCGCTTGATGCAGGATATTCTTATTTGCCATGGGAAATGGCAGGATCACTTTATCTCTGAGGTAGAGAATTTAGCCCTAACCCTTGCGTTACGCGTAGAAATGGGGGCATAGGCATATGCTTACCACAATGCGCACTATCATGGTCAGTGCCCCTGTATTGCTGGCTCTGGCGGCACTAGGGTGGGGCGGGAACACGATTGCTGCTCGCTTAGCGGTTAATGAATTATCGCCTATGTTTCTGGTTAGCGCGCGCTGGCTCATTGTGGCCAGCATTGTTTTGACCCTTTATAATCGCCAGATCATAAAGACGCTTTATGACCTTCGCCGTCGTTGGTTCTGGCTGATCATGATGGGGTTTGGGCTTAGCGGCTTTAATATTATGTTTTATCTGGCAGCGTATTCCACAAGCGCCATCAATCTCGGCCTGATACAAAGCACAATTCCTGCTGTTATTATGGCCATGGGCTTGATTGTCCTTCGGACACCCGTAACACTGCTGCAGCTGACAGGGTTGATTGTCGCAATGGGCGGGGCAATGGTGGTGATTTCCAAAGGATCACTGGCAGTGATCATTAGCCTGACGTTTAATCATGGTGATTTGATCATGCTTGTTGGCTGTTGCTGTTACGCTGGCTATACGCTTGGGCTCACACGGCGCCCCCCTGTTGACAGCATTATCATGATGGGGGTGTTAGCGATTTTCGCCCTTCTTGCATCCCTACCCTTTACCATTGCGGAAGCGGTTATGGGGGGATTTTTCTTCACTGGAGGCGTAAGCTGGCTTGTTTTGCTTTATGTCGCAATCGTGCCATCGTTTCTGTCACAAGTGTGGTTTATGATTGGCGTAGATAAAATCGGATCTAGCAAGGCTGGTATGTTTACCAATCTTGTGCCTGTTTTTTCTGCCCTATTAGGCGTTTCTATCCTAAGAGAAACGCTAGGGTTTTATCATTTACTGTCGCTAGGTCTGGTCTTCACTGGCCTATATATCGCCCAGAGGCGATAATGACCCTGATCTGGAACCGTTATCCTGCTAGCTTAATATTAGCGGCGCAAAGCTTTCCGTTCTTTGCTTCGGTCATTTCATATTCGACTTCTTGACCTTCCACTAATTCTGATAGCCCAGCTTCTTGTACTGCGCTAATATGAACGAAGGCATCAGCACCACCTTCACTCGGCTCAATAAAACCATAACCTTTGGTCGCATTAAACCATTTTACTTTGCCTGTTGACATATTGATCTACCTCTTTTTGCCCAAAAGGGCACTTGGGATTGTGCACGCTCTTAAACTTAGTTAGTAAATTTTCACTAAACATCACTAAAAAATGGGACATATTTATGTGATGACAAGGAGCAAGCTATATATTTTTTAAATAGTGATATAAAATTGAGGTATCCCTATTTTGCCATCCTGCCTTTTGAATCTCATCCAAGAGGCCAGAAACAAGCGCTGTAGCAGGAAAATCTGCTTCATATTTTTGTGCTGCTGCAAGGGCTATTCCCATATCTTTAGCATGCAGACGGGATTCCATTCCAGGGGTATAATCGTCAGAAATCATTTTTGGCGCCATCAATTCCAGCATCTTGCTGCTGGCAAAGCCTTGCATCATCACATCCAGCACCGCGTTTTGATCAGTGTCATGAATTGCGGCAAAGCGCATCGCCTCTGACACACCGGAAATCGTCACCACTTGGGCAATCTGGTTGCATAATTTGGCGACTTGACCATGACCGGAGCCTCCAATATGACGAAAGCCATTCGTATAGCATGAGAGCACAGAGAATAGGCTTGCAACATCCTCAGGATCACCGCCAAGCATAGCAACCAATGTTCCTGCCTTGGCGCCCGCACCACCACCGGAAACAGGGGCGTCAACAAAACCAATCTGTGACGCCTTTAATCGCTGATAGATGTTTTGCGCCTGTTGAGGGGCAATCGTGCTGTGATCCATAACAATTAAACCAGATTTTGCCCCGTGAATGACAGCATCATCGCGATTTAAAAGCACATCAGCCACATCATCACCTGACAAAACATTTGTGATCACCAATTCTGCGCCTGATGCTAATTCTGCCGGGTTTGACGCTATGTTCATGCCCTGCGCAATCAGATCAGCGCCCTCTTCTTCAAAAAATGTGTCTCTACGCGCATAACCGCTTACGGAAAAACCAGACTTTAATAAATGGGCGGCAATTGGCTTTCCCATTGTGCCAAGGCCAATACAGCCAATTGTCTTGATTTTTGTCATTTTAAGTCACCTTTATTTCGCGGCAGTTGTTGTATCGATAATAATTTACCCCATATATTATATAGGAAAAAAAAGGCAGATTTGTTTCTCTTTTTCCTTATCATAGAAATGAAAATAACCATTTGTTAAGAACTTCCAAAAATGCGTGTTGCTGATTTAATCATTTCCTCAATTGCTGAGGCTGGAACAAATACTATCTTTTCCTTATCAGGCAATCAGATCATGTCGCTTTATGATGCGGCTTATGATCAGGATATGACTATTATTCATGCGCGCCATGAGGCAGGCGCTGTGTTTATGGCAGATGGGTTTGCCCGTTCCAGCCACCGTACTGGGGTAGCGTTGTGTACCGCAGGGCCAGGTTTTACCAATGCTATTGGTCCACTTTATGCCCTAATGGCATCGGAATCTCCGGTTGTTTTGATCACAGGTGATAGTCCGGTGCATATGGATGGTCGGCGCCCATTTCAAGAACTGAATCAAACCGCGATTAGTGCCCCCCTTGTCAAGGAAAGCTGGCGGTTGACGAACAGCAACAATATTGACGCCGCTATCCGTGAAGCTATGCACGTAGCCCGTTCTGGAAGGCATGGGCCAGTTCATCTGGCTATACCAGAAGATGTGTTAAATGAAACCACACAAAGTCCACTTTTTCCCCCAACAATCCATAGTGAGGACGATAGTTTTGTCGTTAGCCCATCTGATCTGAGCGCTATTACGATGGCGCTTGATGCATCCCAAAAACCAGTCATCTTGACTGGAAGCACCATTTCTTCTTCACGAAATCGCGCGCTTATTGACGCGGTACGTCACCAGCATAAGATTCCGGTTATTGCTATGACTAGTCCTCGTGGATTAGCTGATCCTATGCTTGGCCGCATCAAGGATATTCTGGCTGAGGCTGACGGTATCATTTTGTTGGATAAAGAACCTGATTTCGTTTTAGGGTTCGGCTCGCGTGAGATTATGCCAGCTCAACGCATCATTGTTTGCGCCGCACAATCCGGAACCGTCACCCTAGCTAATCAGGTGTTTTTTGGGAATATGACTTGGGGCTGTATTGCTGACCCTGTCTCTAGTATGAAAGCAATTGCCAAGGCCGATTTAAGATCACGACCACAAGCATGGTTAA
>JAQCJL010000060.1 GCA_027593125.1 Pseudomonadota bacterium
TTGCTAACACCGAATTCATTGGCCCAGTGCATGGGGGACTTGACCCCGCGAAATCAAAGCACAACTGATCTTCTTGCTTAGTTATCGAAAGGCGAATTGCCAAAGGTTCATCCACTACCCCATCGCTATCAACCCATGCCACCGACTGATACTGACCATCAGGGATTTGGCGGATTAAAGCGCGCATCTGGGTTGAAGCACGGGACCGTAATTCGGCAATGGCCTCGGCCATGACCTCATCCCCATAACGATCCATGAGGGCATTCAACCGATCTTCACCGACCTTAAGCGCCGCCGCTTGGGCCATCACATCACCAATTCGCTGATCCGCAACGCGGATATTGCTACAGATGATGGCATAAATCTCTTCATCTAACTTGCCTTGCTTAAACAACCGCACTGGCGGCAGGCGCAGACCTTCTTGTTCAACGGCGGTGGCAGAGGCCGAAAACCCACCTGGCACAGATCCGCCAGTATCTGGCCAATGCCCAGTGTTTGACAGCCAGCAAAACAGTTTGCCTTTGCGGTAAAATGGCCGTGCAAAACGCACATCCATTAAATGCGTACCCCCCAAATAAGGGTCATTCACAATATAAATATCATCTGGTTGAGGCGCAGGTGTCAGGCCTGCGTTAATGCGAGCGATCAGAGTTCGGGTCGAATATTGCATTGTCCCAACAAAAACCGGAAGCCCCCCTGCCCCTTGGGCAATTAAGGCACCATCTTCGGCAGCATAAATTCCGTCTGAACGATCATTTGCCTCAGCAATCACCGGCGAGAAAGCTGCCCGTGAAAAGCTCAAATCCATCTCATCACATACTTGCTGAAGTCCATACTGAATAACGCTAAGAGTAATAGGATCAATAGCCATTGACTAAGCCTTCTCTTTGATTGAGCCGACATGAATGATGAGATTGCCCTCATCGTCAGAGGTGACATGATCACCGGGTTCTACCAAAATGGTGGTATCCATTTGCTCAACGATAGCCGGGCCATCAAACGCAGCATCCACTGGCAAAGCTTCGCGCTGATAAACCGGTGTATCATGAAATCCACCATCGAAATAAACAGGTCTTGTGTCTGTTTGTGCATCAGCTAATCTTGATTTCCGCCCAGAGGGGTCGATCAGTTGCGACAAATCAAATGCTGCCCGGCGACCAATTACCGAGGTATTAACATTAACAATATTCGCCTTAATATTATCTAGCCTGACGCGAAACCGGTTAAAATACACCTCTTCAAATCGGCGCTGAATATCATCAATGCTGATGGGCAAAGGCAAGTCATCAAATACCACATTCAAAATATGTGTCTGACCAACAAATTGCATATCCAGACTGCGATTGATCTGAAGCGATAGGATTTCAACTGGCTCTTTTCTGATGATATCTTCGCCGTTGCGTTCTTGGAGTATAAACACCTCATTCAGCACAGCTTCGTCCAGCTTTGCCAGTGGTGTGTTGATGGTTTGGACAAAATCTTGGCGCAGATCAGCCACCACACATCCCAGCGCATTAGTGATGCCAGGTCTAGCCGGAACAAGCACAGTTGGGATTGCCAATTCTTTAGCTATGGCAGAGGCATGAAGCGGCCCTGCCCCACCAAAGGCAAAGAGGCTAAAATCACGCGGATCAGCACCAAGTGACACCAACACCATCCGGATCGCCCCAGCCATTTTGGCATTTGCCACCATCACCACCGCGGCAGCAGCGGCAGTGGCATCAATATTAAGGGGCTGACCTAGTTTTGTATCAAACACCGCATTAATCGCATCAAGACTAACGCCGCCTTCAACAGATTTCATTTTGTTCAGCTTAAGCCGCCCAAGAATCAGATTGGCATCAGAAATTGTCGGCTGATCCCCGCCCCTTCCGTAACAAATCGGGCCAGGATTAGCCCCAGCGCTATCAGGCCCAACCTCAAGCAGGCCTGCGGCATTAACCCGGGCAATCGAACCGCCACCCGCCCCAACGGTGCGCACATCAATCATCGGGACATGGATTGGCATTGCATATTCAATTTCAATTTCGTTTGATACCGACGGCTTGCCATTCTTAATCACAGACACATCGGTTGAAGTGCCGCCCATATCATAGGTGATGAGATGATTAAGGCCTGCCGCCTGTCCAGTATGAAGTGCTGCAATCACCCCTGACGCTGGGCCTGACATGACTGTTTTTGCCGCCTCACGCGCCACATCTTTACTTGATACCGTGCCGCCATTCCCGTTCATCACCAGCATTTCGCTAGCAAACCCATTGGCCTTAAGCTCCCCCACCAATCGGTTTACATAACGTTCCAGCAAGGGCTGTACTGAGGCATTAACCGCCGCCGTTACCCCACGCTCAAACTCTCGGCTTTCTGATAACAGAGCATGCCCCATGGTGATGTAATTATTAGGCCAGAGTTCCGCGGCAATTTCAGCGGCGCGGCGTTCATGATCAGGGTTGGCATAGGCATGAAGAAAATGAATGACCAACGATTCACAGCCTTTATCAAGAAGGCTTTTGACCACCTGCCGCATTCCATCTTCATCTAACGGGGTGACCACACGACCAGCATAATCCATGCGCTCAGCCACCTCACATCGCAAATCTCTTGGGATAATGGGCAGAAACTCACCCTTCATCCCATAGGGTTGGGGACGCGTACGACGACCGAGTTCCAGTACATCTCGAAACCCTTGTGTGGTGATTAAACCCGTTCGAGATAACTTTCTTTCCAACACCGCGTTGGTGGTTGTGGTGGTCCCATGGATCATTAAATCCACTTGCGGCAATTCTGCCCCAGCCTCTTTCAAGGCTGAAAGAACACCATACGCCTGATTGTCCAGTGTCGTTGGCACTTTGGCAATTGATACCGTACCCGTCTGTGTTTCCAGCATGACCATATCAGTAAAAGTGCCACCGACATCTACACCGATCACATGCCGTGATGTTTTGGAATTCGCCATCCATCCAACCAAAAGTTAAATCTTGTCTGCGTTAAAATTGTTTGTGTACAAATGGTTTCAAGATTTCTGATCATTTGTCAAGTTAACAAAATCATCTTAGGATAGTTTCTATGGTTATATCCTCATTTTCATTTGGTTTTGCCAGCATGGCGCGTCTAGGGCTTATTGCCATCGCGGCCGTTATCTCTGTCTTATGTCCTATGCGTTCTGCCCTTGCCCATGCATCAGGGCAGAGCTTTGTGATGCTGCTACCCACCGGGGTTTATACGGTCACAGGGGTTATCGTTGTTGGGCTTACGATTGTGTTGCTTGCGGCAACACCGCCTGGTGGATTATCGCGCCTGATAAAACCAAGAGCATTATTTTCAATGCCTCGGTCTAGGCGCGTGATCCGTTTTATCCATGCCCTTGCTGGGGTAGGATTTTTCTTTCTCATCATGCGCGGGGTTCAGGGATCAACCGATCCTTTGCGAAATCCTTTGCCCTTAGGGTTTTGGGTGGTGTTCTGGATGGCACTCGTTATGGTTGAAGGCTTATTGTTCAGCGTCTGGTCATGGTTAAATCCTTGGGTCTTTGCCTATCATTTGATGCGCCGGACAACACGATGGCAAGTGAAACGCGACTGGCCTCGGCGATGGGGGGCATGGCCTGCGGTGATCACACTTTTTGCTTTTGCTGGGTTCACGCTTGCTGATCCAGCCCCAAATGACCCGTTGCATCTGGCACGGGTGATCATGGGGTATTGGCTGTTCACCCTAACGGGAATGTTATTATTTGGGTTTCGGACTTGGTCACGCCATGTTGAGGTCTTTTCGCTGTTCTTCGCCTGGTTTGGACGCTTACGCATGCTGTCTGTAAAACAGCGCCAATTATGTCTTGGGTTACCGGGGTGGCAAATCTTTCAGCTTAAAACCCCTGCTCAAGCTAACACTGGCCTGTCATCAGCAATTTTTGTTCTGATGATGCTAGGGGTTGGGTCGTTTGATGGCTTTAACGAAACATTTTTCTGGCTCGGCTGGATTAATGTTAATCCTCTCGATTTTCCTGGGCGATCCGCCATTATTTTTCAGACCCTTGGCGGATTATTGCTAGCTAATCTTTTGCTTGTAGCGGTTTTTGGAATGTTAATTTGGTTGGGCCATCTGGCAGCAAGCGACACCGCGTATTTACATCACCGCTTGGCTGATTTGATTCGCGCTTATGCCCCTTCACTTTTGCCTATTGCGCTGGCTTATCATATTGCGCATTACCTGCCCTCTTTGCTGGTTGATGGGCAATATGTTCTGTTGATGATGGATGGGCTAATGGGTTCAGACGTGCATTTACTGGGGCTTGGGGGATTTCATGTCACAGACGGGTTTTTTAAGCATCAGGATACGGTACGGATCATCTGGCTCACTCAAGCTGGGTGCGTTGTCACTGGTCATGTCCTATCCGTTTTATTAGCCCATCATATTGCAGGTGGCTTCTATCATAACCGATGGGAAACCATGATTAGCCAGATGCCTTTGGCCTTTTTCATGGTGGCATATACGTGGCTGGGATTATGGTTGTTAGCTTCTCCAAAAGGGGGCTAGACAAACGGGTTAACTTATGGGCAAACTGTTTGTGTACATACATAAAAATTATAAAAAAATTGTTCATCATTCAGGGAGGTCAACAATGACAAATCAACCGAAGAAAATTCTGACGCCTCGCCGTCAGGTAATTAAAGGCATCGCCGCAGGCGCTGCACTTGGTGCAACTTCTATCCCTCTTTGGGGTCGTTATGCCCAATCACAAAGCTCTGAGCCGATCAAAATTGGTTTTCAGGTTCATAGGACAGGCATTGGGGCGGCTTATGGGCGGTGGTATGACCGTACCACCATGGCAGCCGTTGCCAAGATCAATAGCGAAGGCGGTATTAATGGGCGCCAGGTTGAGATCGTTTCCGAAGATGATGGAACTGATCCTAAACGCGGCGCTGAAGTGGTTGAAAAATTTGCCACGCAACATAACACCGATTTGGCGTTTGGCACGCTGTTCAGCCATGTGGTTTATGGTTCTGCCCCGCGCGCAGGTGAACTGAAGATACCTTACTTTGTGGTGTCAGAAGGCCACCATGTTGCTAGCGGTGCGCTTAATCGTTATACCATGCAGCCTGGCATTACCGATGTGAAAAGTCAGGTTCAGGCCATGGCACCATATGTTGCCAGCACGCTTGGCAAGAAAGTGACTATGATCTATCCAGATTTTGCTTTTGGTCATGATCACCGTGATTATTTCTCTGCCGCCATTGAACGCGAGGGTGGCACCGTAGTGGAAAAAATTGCTATTCCGCCAACAGAAACCTCATTTACCAAATATTTCCCGAAAATCCCTCGTGATACCGAGGTGATTTATCATGTTATGGTGGGCCCTGCTGTGCTTACCTTTGTCAAGGAAATGGGTGAGTTTTTCGGCAGTTCACGACCAGAAATCTTTGGCTTTATTGACAGTCTTGAGGCCGTGGACTTATCTAGCCCTGGGCTAGAGTTCTTAGAAGGCACTTATTTCTGGGAAGGCAATCCACGCTACGCTCAAGCGAATCAATCCGAATATGATAAGGCGTACCGTGCCGCAGTCGGTGTTGACAATAATGGCGCATCAGTATCTGATTCCAAAGATGTAGCTACCTATGCCCATATGTTTGGCTGCTGGGAAACTCTCCACATTGTCAAAGCGGGAATGGAAGCCTCGGGCTATCGCGGTACAGGTGATCGCGCCAAGTTGATCGAAGCGGTTGAAGCCATGACGGATATGCCGCATTCCCATGCGCATCCGCAAGGGGCCAAACGCTTTAACGGCAAAACCCATCAGGTATTTGGGCATCAGTATATTACACGGGTATCCAATGGACGTCTGGAGCTTGCCCACACAACATCCATTGAAGATACGCTGTATCCTGATGAAACGGATTACACAACACAATCCTTCTAATCAACACAACCACCCTTCTCCGATATGTCGGGGAAGGGTATTTTTCTGACCAATTATGGAATTAGCACCTTACCTTATCCTAGGATGTATTGAAGGCCTCGTTACAGCGGCGGTGCTTGCCCTGATGGCGGTTGGCCTTAGCCTTGTTTTTGGTGTCATGCGCGTTGTCAATGTCGCGCATGGCGAGTTTTTTATGCTAGGGGCCGTATTAGCATGGTTTGTTGCTGATCAGCTTGGCGGACATCCTGCCATTGCTTTTCTGGCGGCCTTAATCATAGCTCCTCTTTTGGTGGGAACACTTGCCATGCTCGCGGATATGACGATCCTGAAACGCATATCCTATGATCCTGAGCGAACGATTGTTGCCACAATTGGACTGCTTTATATTATTCAGCAACTGACTCTGATGACTTATGGTTCGAATGCTCGGCCCGTTGAACCGCCTTTTAATCAGCGGATTGCGATCCCCTGGTTTGAGTGGACTGATGGCGGTCTTTCCCTTTACTGGCCATGGGGGCTTGGCACCACAAGTTATAAGCTTGCGGTCATTGGCTTTGCGATCATACTTTTGCTGGGCATCTGGGTGCTAATGACACGCACACGCATAGGGCTAATCATGCGTGCAACGCAACTTGATCGCGATGTTGCGCAGGCTTATGGCATCAATGTTGATCGTGTTTATGCGATGGTTTTTGGCCTAGGCGCAGGCCTTGCGGCGTTGGCGGCGGTGCTAATTGTTCCTATTCAGCAAGCGCATTATCTGATGGGACATGATCCGCTTTTGCTGTCGTTTATCGTGGTGATTATTGGGGGACTAGGCAGTCTGGTTGGCACTGTGATTGCGGCGGTGATGATCGGGTTAAGTGATGGGTTAATCTCTGTTTTCTTTACTCCTACTCTTGCTAAAATTATTGCGACCTTAATGGTCACTTTTGTTCTGATTTTCCGACCATCCGGATTAATGGGAAGCAAATGATGATGAGCGATAGCAAAAAATCCGTTGTTTTCCATCTGGGGTTTTTAGCCCTGTTGTTCCTGCTTCAGTTCATTTTACCAGCCTACCATCATGGCAATCTGGCGCGCATTATGGTGCTGGCTACCTATGCAATGGGTTATAATATTTTGTTTGGCTATACAGGTCTGCTTAGCCTCGGGCACGCCATGTTTTTTGCCGCTGGAATGTATGGTATGGGGCTGACTATGACGCATCTGGGGTGGACAGCTGGCCCTGGGATGTTGGCAGGATTGCTGGCAGGGGGATTGGTGTCTGCGGGCATTGGATTTCTGGCACTTCGCACAAGTGGCGTGTCTTTTATGATTGTTACCCTGATGTTTGCCCAAGCAGGGTTTTTGACCATTCTTTATTTTGGCGAATGGACCCGCGGTGATGAAGGTTTTGTGATAAGGCAGGCTGATCGGGTTTTCGCTGGAATAGACCTTAGCCATCCTACCTACCGTTATCTGGCGGCATTATTGCTGTTTGGGATTTGTCTCATGCTGACCATCCGTTTAATGCAAAGTCGATTTGGTCATGTTCTCATCGCTATTCGTGAAAATGAGGAGCGCACCCAAATGCTGGGCTATGATGTGCATTTCCATAAATGGATGGCTGTGATTGCATCAGGAACCATGGCCGCAGTGGCAGGCGCAGCATACGCGCTATTGTTTGGGTATGCAGGGGCAACTTTTGCTTCGGTGCAGTATTCTATCTTCCCGCTATTATGGGTGCTTCTAGGTGGCGCAGGAACAGCGTTAGGGCCGTTCATTGGAACGCTTTTCATGTTCTATCTTATTGATTTATCTAGCTCTTTAACAACTGCTTATATGCTTATTGCTGGTGTTGCTTTGGTATTACTTACGCTATTTTTGCCTCAAGGTCTGGTGGGTGAATGGCGCAGAAAGATGATGCCATGGCTGACATGACCACCCCGCATATCAACACTAAGGGGCTAAGCCGGAATTTTGGAGGTCTGATCGCCGTGAATGCCGTAGACTTTGAGGTACCCAAAGGGGAAATCAGAGCTATCATCGGGCCTAACGGAGCAGGCAAATCCACCTTTGTTGGCATGTTATGTGGACGCATTGCGCCTAGTTCGGGTGAGATTATGTTCGCGGGTCAAAATATTACCGCCATGCCTGCCCATCGCCGGATTAGACAAGGTATGGCTTACACCTTTCAGATCACCTCTATCTTTGCCCGCCTTACCCTCAAAGAAAATGTCCGTTTGGCAACCTCATGGCGATGGAATGGTGATGAGTCGGCTATTGAAGAAGCGACACATGCGGCGCTGGAACAAGTTGGACTAGCTGATCGGATGCATCAAATTGCAGGTGATTTAAGTTATGGCCATCAACGCTTATTAGAAATTGCCATGGGTATTAGCCAGCACCCTGAATTGTTGATCCTTGATGAGCCAACCCAAGGTCTGGCTGATAGCGAGATTGCTAGTTTTGTAAAACTTATTCGTGATCTTGGTGGGGACATGACCATTTTGTTGATTGAACACAACATGAATGTTGTCATGGATACGGCTGATAAAATCACCGTCCTAAATTTGGGAACAGAGCTTGCTACGGGGACGCCACAAGATATCCGAGCCAATAAAGCGGTGCAAACAGCTTATCTAGGAGAGACCCATGCTTGAGATGCGATCGGTTTCATCTGGCTATGATGGGGCGCGGGTCCTGCAAGAGGTTTCGCTTAGCCTTTCCGCAGGTGAGATTGTATGTATTCTTGGGCGCAATGGTGCCGGAAAAACGACGATGATGAAAACAATCATGGGTCTGATCCGTGCTGATAGCGGACAAATTCTTTATCATGGCACTGATTTGCTGGATGTGCCCCCTCATCAGATTGCTGGTCTTGGGATCGGTTATATTCCCCAAGGGAGGCGGTTGTTTTCTGAACTGACGGTCGCAGAAAACCTGGAAATTGGTTTGATGGCTGGCGGAAAAGGAAATGCCACGCGCGATAAGGTTCTGGGGATGTTTCCGCGGCTGGCAGAGAGGCTTCATCAGCGTGCCAACACGCTGTCAGGAGGCGAGCAACAAATGCTAGCAACCGGACGTGCCTTATGCCTTGAGCCGCAAATGCTCCTGCTGGATGAACCTACCGAGGGGCTTCAACCCTCAATGATTGCGCTCATTCGCGATACCGTGGTGGCGTTAAAAGAAACAGGCGTTGGTATTTTGTTGGTTGAACAACGCGTTGATGCGGTGCTTTCCATCGCTGATAAAGTGATGTTTCTTGAGAATGGCAAAAGCCAAGATATCATGCCTGCCAGCACGCTTCGTGAAAATCCAGATTTGCTTAAAAAATATATTGGCGTTTAACCAGATCAGATCAGCTTTTTAAGCAAGCTCAAAAACACATCTTTTTCTTTATCTGATAAGGGTTCTAGCGTCTCTTTTGTTACCGCATGCGCAGAGCTTACGACCTTAAGATAAAGCTGTTGTCCCGCTGAAGTTGGCTTGAGAATTAAACGCCGCAAATCAGAGGATAATGGCTCAGAAGAAATTAATTCCCGTAATTTTAACCGATCAACTACCCCCTTAATGGTGGCAGCGTCCATAGCGGTTAATCGGCCTAATTCGTTTTGGGACGCCTGCCCTAACTGGCATAATTTTGATAGCGCTGAGAATTGAGTTGGCGTTAATTCAGGTATTAGCCTTGAGAAAATGGAAAGATGCCGTTGGCTGACCCCGCGCAGGATAAAACCCACCTGATCTTCAAGTAAATAATGATCTTTACCCAAATTGCTTACCTCACTGTCAGAGTGGCGGTGATCTTCATCTACTGTTTTTAAACTTTTGCTTTGGGATTTGGACATAATGATCTTCTTTATCCGTGGTTATGCCCCGTTTGGGGCTATGCTGATGGTTAGACTGAATTGGATATTGACAGCGGCAAGCCAACATAGCAAATTAGTTTGTATGCTAACAATTAATTTATCATGACCATGACATCTAGCGCGAGTTATTATCGACCTCATCATATTGATGATGCCTTGAATTGGCTTAGTCATCAAGGCGGTATTATTGCGGCCGGATGCACGGACCTTTTGCCTCTTACCAGTTCGCCCGAGCTTTCTGGAAAGGTTCTTGATGTCACCGCGATAGCCGATATGCGAGGCATTACTGATGAAGGCGATTATCGCCGGTTCGGCGGGGCCACCACATGGACAGACTTGATCCGTGCGGATTTACCCCCTGCTTATGATATGCTCAAACTGGCGGCACGTGAAATAGGCTCCATTCAAATTCAAAACGCTGGA
>JAQCJL010000061.1 GCA_027593125.1 Pseudomonadota bacterium
GGCCAAGATCGGATTTATGATATTAGTGACGGGGTCAGTAACCGTTGATTAAGTGATGCCAACATGGCATCACATTCAGAGAGCTGTGATGCGGTAACAAACTCATCCGGCTTATGGCCTTGATCCATTGATCCAGGGCCACAGACAATTGTTGGTATGCCCAAATCTTGAGAAAACAAACCACCTTCGGTGCCAAAGGCAACTTTAATAGTGGCGTTACTTCCGATGAGGGATTTCATAAAGCTAACAATGTCATGGTCAAGCGGCGTATTAAGCCCTGGATAACTATTAGTAATGGTCATTTCGATATCCGCATCGGGTGCGATTTCTCTGGCTTTTTCAATAATGGGCGCGATGCGACCCTTTAATGTTTCCAGAATGGCCATTGGGTCATCTTCGGCAATATTGCGAATTTCAAAAGCCAAACGAGCATAATTTGGAACAATATTGATCTGGACGCCGCCTTCTAGGATGCCAGCGTGAAGCGTTGTATAAGGAATATTGAAGTCATGATCCTTAGCCCCATGTAGGGCAATTTCGGCCTGAAGAGCTCGGATTTCAGTCACCAAATCACAGGCCAGATGAAGCGCATTAACCGCGGTTGGCGCTAGCGCTGAATGAGCTTCTTTCCCGCAACAATCGGCACGAATGGCAGTCTTGCCTTTATGCCCGGTGGCCAATTTCATTTCCGTTGGCTCACCTACAATACACATTGAGGGCCGGATATCGGTGTCTGCCATCATTTGTAAAAGTGAAGGAACACCAAGACAACCCAATTCCTCATCATAAGAAAGGGCGAGATGAAGGGGTTGGGCCAGTGGCAATTTGCTAGCCGCAATCATGCTTGAGATGGCAGAGGCGACAAAACCTTTCATATCGGCTGTCCCGCGCCCGTAAAGCCGTCCATCTCGCTCGGTCATGGTAAAGGCTGGCAAAGTCCAGTTTTGACCATCAATAGGAACCACATCAGTATGGCCGGACAGCATCACACCGCCAACACGACTTGGCCCTGTGCTAGCGTATAAATTGGCTTTTGTGCCATCGGCGTTATCTATTATTTCGGATGCGATACCATGATCGTTAAGCAAAGCGGCAACATAAGCAATTAAGGCTTTGTTGCTATCGCGGCTAACCGTGGGAAAGCTGATCAATTGATCAAGAATAGAAATGGTATCCGTCATTGTTTTGCCTGTGTTGGGTTCAAGATTTTACAGCGATTGGCATGGTTGGGGCTATCCGTCAGGATGGCTTTCCCGATATTTCTCAAGAAATATTTTAAAGAGATCAATCGAAACAACCGACACCATAAACCAAGTTGCAAAATGATCCATCAGATGGTCAGTAAAAAAAGTTTCCTCATTCTGTTTGGGTTTCGTCTCCATAACGCCTGATCCCTGATCCTTAATCTGATGACATAGAAAACATACCCAGACAAATCTTGCCTGTCTATGGTCTTACCTAAGGGGGGATAAGGCAAGGCTGATATTATTGACGCGATGCTACTAGCATGAGAGGATCACAAAGTTAGTAGTTTGATAATTGAGTAGGGTAAAGATAATGGCTGATATTGTGCTCATGGATGGTGGCCTTGGTCAGGAAATTAGCAACCGGTCAGGGGTAAATGCCCATCCGCTCTGGTCTATTAAGGTGATGCTGGAACGACCAGAAATTGTCACTGAGGTGCACCATGATTTTCTCAAAGCAGGGGCAAGAGTTGTAGGGCTGAATACCTATGCCGCCACACCATCCCGTATGACCCAACACGGCTATGCCGATCACCTTAAGACAGCGCATGAGACCGCCATTAGATCAGTCCATGATGCGATTGCCCTGTCAGGTTTGCCCAGAAATGAGGTCAGCATCGCCGCGTGTTTGCCGCCCCTTGTCGCTAGTTATGTTGCTGAGAAAGCGAAAGATTACAAGGGTTCATTGGCGGAGTTTCGTGAACTTGTCGCCCTTCAGAATGACGGGGTTGATGTATTCTTGGTTGAAACCATGTCCAACTGGCAAGAAGCAAAAGCAGGGATCGCTGCGGCACATCAAACGGGTAAACCTGTTTATGTTAGCTTTACCCTCAAAGACGATATGAGCAATCGTCTAAGGTCAGGTGAAGACTTATCCATGGTCGTGGAACAACTGGCCGATGAACCTGTGGCAGGGGTGATGGTTAATTGCAGCTACCCTGAAGCCATCACGGCAGCCATGCCCATCTTAAGCACAAGTGGCCTAGCCTTTGGCGGCTATGGTAATGGCTTTACCTCTGTGGATGCCCTTAAACCTGGATTGACGGTTGATGAATTAACGGCGCGCAAAGATTTACTGCCAGATCGCTATGCTGAACATGTCTATCGTTGGATTGAAACTGGTGCTAATATTGTTGGTGGCTGTTGTGAGATTAGCCCCGAACATATTGCGGTATTAGCCAAGGGGCTTAATGATAAAGGGCATCGGATCACTTCCTTTTCTTAAAGGGGCTGATGTCATCACCTTAAAGCAATAGGCGTCAGATTATGATCATCGCAATTTCAGCATTAAAACCGCTTTCTTTTTGGACTATGTTTTCGTTTTGGCGTTATGCAAGGGCTAGCACTAAAGCCGCGCAAAACGCCCAAGGTAACCTTTATACCGCTAGTCGAAAAATCGCTGGGTATCACTATTTTCTATCAGCTTGGGCAAATAAAAAAGACATGAAAGCTTACGCTAAGGCTGAACCACATTTATCCGCTATGAAAGCATATGAACGCATCGCAATAGGTCGACTATATGTGACTGAAAGTGATGAAATTCCATCTTGGGATGAGGCGGTTTTAATGCTAGAAAAATGGGGAGAATAACGCACTTTAGCCATAGCAGTATTTAAAGAGGATAATATGAAATATCTGGTTGAAACACAAAAGCAAATGTATCAAACCGATGGCTATGTTTCGCCAGTCGATATTTTTTCAAGTGATGAGATTGCCGAAATCCGCAAAGAGCTTGAGATGGCAGAAGCCACCCATGGGGATCGTCTGCGCGGGCCGGCGCGAAATAATCCCCATTTGGTTTTACCAGTTCTGGACCGTATCACCCATGAAACCCGTATCCTAGATGCTGTCGAAGACTTGATCGGGCATGATATTCTGGTGTCTAGTACAACATTATTTATCAAAGAACCGTCAAGTGATGGTTTCATCAGTTGGCATCAGGATGCGCGCTATGTCCATATGCAACCTTATAATTGGGTCACTGCATGGCTTGCAATTTCTGATGTCGATGAAGAAAATGGCTGCATGTATATGATGCCGGGGACGCAAAACGAAGGCATGAAAACCCACGAAGACACTTATGATGAAAATAATGCCTTAACCCGTGGGCAAACGATTTTGGATATTGATTTGAGCGCGGCAAAACCAGTGGAGTTGCGCGCCGGGCAAATCTCATTTCATCATCCGTTAATTATCCATGGCTCAGGGCCTAACCGAAGCAACAGGCGGCGCATTGGCTTTGCCATTCAGTCTTATATTGGCGGCAATGTTGAACAGAAAATTGGTCAAATCCATGTTCAACAGGCGCGTGGTGATAAAGCACAAAATCATGTGATGATCCCCCGTCTTAATGGTGAAATGCAAGCTGATGATATGGCTCGCCGTGATGCCGCGAATGAGGCACTGGGCAAAGTGTTCTATCATGGGGCAAAGAAAATTGGCCGGTATTGATGCTTCTAGCCATTTTCAGATAATGATAAGATCATGCGAGCAAGGCTTGCAGAACAGCGTTTCATAGGTCATCATCACATAGGATATCATAAGATGGCTCAGTGCTTTGTGATCTTAATCCCTTGGGTAAGTTGCGATCATGAAAACACAGAGTGAAGCCAGAAGGAGTGTAATATGCTTTCAGAAAAAGTGATTTCTGATTTTGCCAAAGATGGTGCAGTTAAACTTGAAGGTGTTTTCACCGAATGGGTTGATGTTCTGCGAGAGGGGATTGCCCGAAACATGGCTAATCCCAGCTGGCGTGAGCGCACCTATCAACCTTCTGACGGGACAGCACCATTTTTTCAAGATTATTGTGTTTGGTCGCATGTACCGGAATATCGGGACTTTGTCTTAAACTCACCGCTTGGTGAAATGGCCGCAGAGTTAACTGGGGGCAAGACCATCCAGATGTTTCATGATCATGTTTTGGTCAAAGAACCAGGATCAAGTTTTGCAACCCCTTGGCATCAGGATCAGCCTTATTATTTTGTTCAGGCAAAGCAAACGGTTAGCTTTTGGATTCCCTTGGATGAGGTCAAGCGCCAGAATTGTGTTGAGTATGTTCAAGGCTCTCATCAGGCAAGTGAACTCTATCGCCCCCAACGCTTTAATGGCGAACCTTTGATTGAAGGCGATACCCGCCCAGCTGTGCCTGAAATTGAAGGCAACAGAGATCAGTTTCCGATTATAGGGTGGGATGTTAATCCGGGGGATGCAATTGCCTTTGATTTCCGTACCTTGCATGGGGCGGCTGGCAATAATGCCAAAACCCGCAGGCGTGCTATTTCTTTTCGTCTGGTAGGGGATGATGCGCGTATCTGTGCATCACCTGACCAATCTTCTCCGGCTTTCCCTGATCTGCCGTTATCGGTCGGTGATGCGTTAACCGGTGCAGATTTCCCCGTGCTTTATCAGGCGTAACATTATCATGCTAGCGATAACATCATGACAATCTGGCAAGCAAAGCCAAACGCATTCCTTTCGTCTCTTAGAGGGGTTGCTATCGTTTCGATGATGGCGTTGCTATCTTTTCTTTCCATCAGTGGCGCTAACAGCCATGACATGGATCGTGTGCCTTGTTTGGTTGATGTGGTGTTCGGTGACGATGCTGAAGGCGTTTCCACCACTTATGTGTTGCGGTTTCAGCATAAGAACAATAGCCGCCGCAACATTGAGGGTGTGTCCGTTTTGGTCATGGATAAAGAGGACCAATTGATCCGTACAACTGATAGCACTTGTGGGGCATTGCAAAAAGGTATTGAGGCTGGCGATGTTGGGGCTTGTGAAAAATCACTCCAGGTCATCACAGGTAAAATGGCCAGAACACTAGGCTATGATGCTTGGATCAGAATGATAGATGATCAGCGTGACCAATTAACCACTGCACGGCATTGCGAAGTGGTCGGTGTGAATTACAGCGAATAAGAAACAAAAAAGTTTTAAGGGGGAATTATGCGTAATCTTGATCAAATCATGGAGATGAATAGCCATTTAATTCATTCCTTTGCGGATCTGCATAGCATCAAACAGGATGGCGGCCCTACGGTGATCACTGGCGCTGAAGGCGCATATGTGGTCAATAGCGAAGGGGAAAAGATGCTGGATGGGATCGGGGGATTGTGGTGTGTCAATATTGGCCATGGCAGGCGCGAGATTATTGATGCCATCACCAAGCAGTTACATGAACTTGATTATTATTCCACCTTTTATAATTTGACTCACCCCCTCGCAGCAGAATTAGCGGATAAAATCACCAGCCTTGCGCCTGATAATCTTAATCATGTGTATTTTGCCAATTCAGGTTCCGTGGCAAATGATACTGCGATACGCATTCTTCATCACTATTACAATCGCATTGGCAAGCCAAAGAAAAAGAAAATCCTCTCTCGGATTGGGGCTTATCATGGCTCTACTCATTTGGCGATTGCTATGACGACACCTGCTTATCGCATAGGTTGGGATTCCGCCGAAGAATTGGTTCACCATTTGTCATCACCGCTTCCCTATCGGCGTCCAGACGGAATGACAGAGGAAGAGTTCTGTGATCACCTGATTGATGAAATGAAGACAACTATTGAAGGTATAGGGGCTGAAAACATTGCCTGTTTTATTGCAGAACCTGTGATGGGGGCTGGCGGTGTGATACTGCCACCAGAAGGTTACCATCAAAGAGCAGAAGCGGTTATGCGTGCTTATGATATCAAAACCATTTCTGATGAAGTGGTTACCGCCTTTTGCCGGCTTGGGCCATTTTTTGCTTCTGAAGAGGTGTTTCAAATCCGTCCTGATATCATCACTTCTGCAAAGGGGCTAACCTCAGGCTATCAGCCGATGTCAGCAACGCTGATCAGTGACGAGATTTATGAAGTGATCTCTGCGCCCGGTGATTTTTTTCTGCATGGCATGACCTATTCAGGGCATCCGGCCTGTTGTGCTGCGGCTTTGGCGAATATTGCCCTTATGGAACAAGAAGATTTGCCAAATCGCGTAAAGCATACCGGAAAATGTTTTGAAAACACGATGAAAGGCCTTTTAGACCTTGATATTGTTGGCGATGTTCGCGGCAGTCATTTTATGATCGGCATTGAGTTCGTTTCTGATAAGGCAACGAAGCAAATTTTTGGTGATGATATCATGATTGGAAAACGTGTCGCGCGTGAGGCTCAGGCTCGTGGGCTTGTTGTGCGCCCACTTGGTCATATGGCAGTCTTATCACCGCCATTGATATTGACTGAAACACAAATTGATCAGATCGGCACCATTCTACGTGAAAGCATTATGGCTGTCCAAAATCAGCTAGGCTAAAATAAGCGTGTCATAATGACCCCAATAACCATGATCATGGTGACAACAATACGGGTGTATGTGATGCGCTCACCCAAAAGAATAACCCCTAAGAACATAGCAAAAATAACAGAAGTTTCCCTTAACGAGGATACTAAAGCCACTGGCGCATGAAGGCAGGCCCACAGCACTAGCACATAAGCTACATATGATGCTGTTCCGCCAACAAGAAACATTTTTTTGCCTTCAAACACCACACGCTTTAAGGATTGGCGGTGAAAAATACCGCTATAAGTAATCATCAGCAAAACATTAAGTGTTGTCATGCTGCTATAAAACATCAGTGCACTTCCTGTGGTGCGCGCCCCAAGGGCATCTACCATAGAATAACTGGCAATAAATAGCCCTGTCACACACGCCAGCATCAACCCTTTAGGCCCATCTTTATCAAATCGGAATTGCGCAGCACCGATATAAATCATCGAAAGTGAAATCGTCATAATGCCCAAAATCTGACCTGGGTTGAGGCTGTCTTGACCAATCACTAGGGTTGCTATCGACAATAATAGGGGGGATAACCCCCTTGCGATAGGGTAGATATGAGAGAGTTGGCCAAACCGATAGGCATTCATTAAAAAAATCTGATAGCCCACATGAAGCACAGCGCTTGCCAACAGATAGGGAAGGGCTTCACGCCCTGGCAAGCCTAGATAAATTATGCCAAAAATAGCCATTGGCATATGACCTGCCGTCATCGCAATCATCGCCAGAACTTTATCGGTATTGCTTCGGACTAGAAAATTCCACCACGCATGAAGCATGGCCGCGGATAGCACCGCGGCAAAGATCAGATTATCCAAACTGTTTGTCCTAAAATGTTATTAAGGCTCTTATCATAACCCATTTCAGTGGAATGATTGATGCTAGATGTTACGATCACTGTCGATGTTCCGCAAAGCCTATTTTATGATAATGCATTTGCGCTGTTTTCCTATTAAGGATAGGGTGATAGGCCATTCTCAAAAAGCGTAATTGCCAAAATATCATATTGGCATAGCTTGAGTTACAAGAAGATCAGGAAAGGCTAGGAGCAAAACAAATGACGCCAACAAATTACGCCATTTTACCGTTTTATCGCTACTTTGATTTCAAAGGCAGAAGCAGCAGAAGCGAGTTTTGGTGGTTTACGCTGCTATGTTTTTTGGTCGGAATTTTGTTTTTCATCATTTCTATCAATACGATGCCAAGTTTTGAAGAAATGACGGACCCCTTTTATGACGACAGTTGGGGTTTGATTGATTATGTGTCTGCCCTTTGGTCATTAGCTGTTTTCATCCCGTCCCTTTCAGTATCAGTTCGCCGACTGCATGATCTCAACCGCACCGGATGGTGGTTAATGGCTTTTATTGGCGGCTATTTTATCTCAACCGTGTTGATTATTGGCGGGATTGTTGCAATTGCTGCATCACTCGCTTTAGCGATGGCAGGTGATATCAATGCAGCTCCAGCCTCATTAGGCGGCGCTTATGTGATGATCGCGCTAGGTTTTGGCGGATTGATTGGCGTTTTTGTCTGGTCAATTGTTTGGTATGCTATGCCAAGCGTTCACCAAGATAACCGTTTTGGCCCACCTACCCCTTAAGCGGGTTCGATCAGCATGACCAAAACCGCCTTAATCACCGGATCAGGTCAGAATATTGGCAAAAGCATTGCCTTAGCATTGGCTCGCTCTGGCTTTGATATTATCCTTAATGGATCGCGCCAGCGTGAACCGCTAGAACATTTGCAAAATCAGATTCATGCCATGGGACAAAATGCGGATATTGCCATGGCGGATATTGGTGATCCAGAGGCGCTAAAGGCCATAATCAATCAGATCACATCCCGTTCAGGCGGTTCGGGCGGCATCGATGTGCTGGTTAATAATGCCGCTATTCGTCCGCAAGCGGGGTTTCTCAATATGCTGGACGCAGACTGGGAACGCGTCATGAATGTTAATTATGGCGCCGCGTTGACGCTTTGCCGCGCGTTTCTTCCGGGTATGATTGATAAGGGCTGGGGCAGGATTATCAATTTTTCTGGGATGAATAGCCAACGCGGATATGCAGGATCATCCGCTGTGGCAGTATCCAAACACGCGATGTGGGGGCTAACCAAGGCGCTAGCGATGGAGTTTGCCTCAAACGGGATTACCGCCAATATCATTTCCCCTGGAATTTTTCCGCCTGACAATTTGTCTGAAAGCGATCAGTCCACGAAAGATCGTTTTGCTGCATTGGCTCAGTCAAACCCGTCACAACGCCTAGGTCAGCCAGATCACATTGCGGAGATGATTGTTTATTTGGTTTCAGAAAATGGCAGTTATGTTAATGGCCAGATGCTGCAAATTAACGGCGGGGCAGTTAATCAATTCTAATGTGCTTGAGACCGAGGTCGCGCTATCCAACCGGATACCATGCTAACGATCCAGCATATCACACAAAATCCTAATGCTGTGCCTGTGGTTACCGCATAAAAGTTTAGCCGTTCTGACATCACCATATCGTTCAAAAACGGATAGGGAAGGCCAGCGGAAACGGCGCCAATAGGCTCACTATTTAGGGGTTCAACCAATAGCTCAATCCACAAAATATAAACTAAGCAAAGCAATGTGGTAGCAATCGCACCACGCCAAAATGCATTAAAGGCCCGATATAGCCAAATCGCATCGATGATTAAAATCGCAGGCCCTAACAGATGTAAATAATATTCCTGATGCCAAATCGGGGTTTTGTCACCATTGATCAAGGCGGGGTCGATAAAGAAAAGGCGCCAATACAAAAAGACGACTAAAATATTCAATACCGCAACCATAGCCATCAGGGCAAAGCGTTGGTCAGGTATCCCTTGTTTCCGGCTTCGCCAATTTAGAAAATGCATGACCATGGCAAGGCTCAATCCCCAATGGGTAAGGAAGCGAAACTGCATACCAAAGGCATCTGGGCTGGTTATAAAGAATTGATAAATCCAGTAGCCTAAGGCCAGCATAAAACCGAACAGAGATAACCAGATTTTCAGCATGGGATATCCCCCTGAAAGTTTTTATGATGCCCGAGATGCTTTTTTGCGCTCATGAGGGCAAAGCAAACGCTTACGAAGCCGGAGATGCTTTGGCGTGACTTCAAGCAATTCATCATCGTTAATATAAGCCATCATATCTTCTAGGGACATGAGCCTTGGGGGAACGAGACGCACTGCCTCATCACTGCCTGATGCACGCACGTTGGTAAGCTGTTTGCCTTTGAGTACATTGATTTCCAGATCATTTTCTCGGTTATGTTCACCAACAATCATGCCTTGATAAACGGCCACTTGTGGGCCGACAAACATATCGCCGCGATCCTGAAGATTAAAGAGCGCATAGGCGACTGTGTCGCCAGAGTCGGTGGAAATCAATGATCCGTTGCGACGACCATCAATATGCCCCTTAAATGGGCTGTAAGAATAAAAAATACGGTTCAGAACACCTGTTCCGCGTGTTTGGGAAAGAAACTGGCTTTGATATCCGATCAAGCCGCGTGAAGGC
>JAQCJL010000062.1 GCA_027593125.1 Pseudomonadota bacterium
CTAGAATCAAAAGCCCGCGAACATGGGCTTGGTTTTATTGATGCGCCAGTATCTGGTGGTCAGGCTGGGGCTGAAAACGGCAAGCTCACCGTCATGTGCGGCGGTGATGCAGCCGAATTTGCAAAGGTAGAAACTGCCATTTCTTGTTATGCTGCCAAGGTGGTTTTGGTAGGGCCTTCCGGCGCAGGGCAATTAACTAAGATGGTCAATCAGATTTGTATTGCTGGACTAGTACAGGCCTTATCCGAGGCGATTAATTTTGGTCAGCGTGCCAATTTGGATATGGACAAAGTGCTGGATGTGATCTCTGGCGGCGCGGCGCAATCATGGCAAATGGTCAATCGAGGATCAACGATGACGGAAAACGCCTTTGATTTTGGCTTTGCTCTTGACTGGATGATAAAAGATTTGGGTATGTGCTTGCAGGAAGCACACGCCAACGGCTCATCCCTGCCGGTAACCGCACTAGTGGCACAATATTATGCACAGCTGTCTGATCGGGGCTATGGCAGAAATGATACCTCTGCCCTGATCAGATTATTGCGTTAAATAGCAATCCCCAAAAAACAAGATTAGAGGCTTGCGTAAACCTTGCTGATTTCAAGTGCGGCTGACGCGGCCTCAATTCCCTTTTTAACGAAATGCTTTTCATAAAATGAGATCAGCTCAGGGCTTTCCTGAAAGTTATGAGGGGTCAAGACCACCGATAGCACGGGTACCCTTGTGTCCATCTGGGCACGCATTAGGCCATCAATCACTGATGATGCGACAAAATCATGACGATAAATGCCGCCATCAACAACAAAAGCACAACCAATAACCGCATCATATTTGCCAGTTTCAGCCAATGTTTTGGCAAGCAAAGGAATTTCTAACGCACCAGGAACATCAAACACATCCGTCTGATCTGCGCTGACCTTTTCCAGAAATCCTTTGAGACCAAGATCAACAATGTTGCTGTGCCATTTGGCTTTAATGAAAGCAAAACGTGGGTTTGACATCGCGAACTCCTTATGGATGTTATTATTGCGCTTATGATTTACAGGTAGGTCATCAGAACACATTTCGCAAGAAGCACAATGCTACTTTTTGTCTCTTTTCACAATTTCTGGTGGTTGATGCGCGGTGACGGTAATATTTCCGCCTGCCCATTTCTCAACTCTTACCAAACACGAATGTGCCGCTGGCCCTTGTGCCAACGAAGAGGTACCCAAGTCTGGCGTTAAGACATTAGGGTTCCCATGTTTGCAAGACACTACACCTGTAGGGTCAGGGTCAAACCATGCCCCGGTGCTGACCAAAATCACCCCTGGCATCATATTATCAGAAATCACCGCCCCACATATCATGGCACCACGCTGGTTATAAACTTTAACCAGATCATCGGCCGCAATCCCACGAGCTTGAGCATCATCAGGATGAATATACAAAGGTTCATGCCCTTTGATACGTGCCTGCCGGCTAATTTTGCCGTGATCCAATTGAGAATGCAGTTTTGTGTAAGGCTGATTATTCAGCAAATGCAATTGGTCACCACATTCAGAAACGCCTAGCCATTCCTTAGGGGTTTGCCATGATGGCATCGATAAGCAGTCATCAAGCCCAAAACTGGCAATCCGTTCTGAGGTGATCTCAATCCGTCCTGATGGCGTCAAAAGCGGGGAAGCAATAGGATCATCCCGAAAGGCTTTGAGCATGATTTGAGGACTGTCATCCTCTGGTATCACAAACCACCCGGTTTTTCGAAAACTGTCGTAATCAGGCATCATTTTATTATTGCGTGATAATGCCTGACGCGACAGATCATAAAGCCATCTTTGCCATTCTTCGGCGGTACGATCTTCAGTAAAGGCATATTTGCAGCCCAACCGTTCCGAAAGCCCCGAAAGGATATCATAATCATCCCTCGCCTGCCCCACAGGTGCAATTGCCTGATCCATGGAAATCACATGATTGTCACGTGGCGTCATGGCAATGTCTTGCCTTTCTAGGGTGGTGGTGCAAGGCAAAACAATATCAGCAAATTTTGCATTCGCATTCCAGCACCATTCATGAACCACAATGGTCTCAGGCTTTTGCCATGCCTTAACCATACGGCCCAAGTCCTGATGATGGTGGAAAGGATTGCCGCCAGCCCAATACATTAGCCGGATATCAGGATAAGTATATTCCCCGCCATCATAGCGAAAAGATGTCCCCGGATGAAGCAACATATCGCTAATTCGCGCCACGGGAATAAAACTGCGCACCTGATTATCGCCCTGAGGCAATGCTGCGAAATCAAGGTTACTGCTGTTGTTCCCAATGGAATTCAGAGCAGAATACCCCATACCAAAGCCGCCACCAGGCAAACCAATTTGACCTAAAAGTGCAGCAAGAACAATGCCTGCCCAATATGGCTGTTCCCCATATTGCTGTCGTGTTAATGACCAGCTTAGGCTAATCATCGTGCGCTGATCTGCCATCCGACGAGCCAGCACCCTAATCGTATCAGCAGGAACGGCGGTAATGCCCTCGGCCCAATCCGCATCCCGAATAATGCCATCTTGTTGCCCCATCAAATAAGCGGCAAATGGGGCAAACCCAGTGGTATAGCGTTCTAAGAACGCTTGGTCGTGCCGATCCTCAGCGATAAGGGTATGGCATAATGCCAACATCATCGCCACATCCGTATTTGGCCGGATTTGCACCCATTCAGGTTTAAGATGATCGGGGATATCCTGTCTGATAGGAGATATATTAACAAAAGATACCCCAGCATCAGCCGCCGCCGACATGGCCGTGCCTTGAATATGATTGCCAAGTCCGCCCTGCCCAATCTGACCGTTTTTGACTGGCAACCCACCAAACGCAACAAACAATTTGGTATCTGATATCACCGACTTCCAGCAAGTCTGATTATAGATAACATCTCTAAAACTACCGATGACATGAGGAACAATAACTTCTGCCGCTGCAAAACTGTAGGTGTTAACTGATTTTGTATAACCGCCTATACAATTCAGAAACCGGTGTATCTGGCTTTGAGCATGATGAAACCGTCCAGCACTAGCCCAGCCATATGATCCTGCAAAAATCGCTTCATTCCCAAAACTAGTGATGACGCGATTTAACTCATCCGCTAAGAGCTTTTCTGCCGTTGGCCAATCCACCTCAACAAAAGGCTCAACACCCCTTTTTTCAGGAGCAGCGCCAGCGCCATGTTCAAGCCAGCTTTTTCTGACCATTGGCGCAGTGATACGCGTCGGGTGATCAAGCACATCAATGATGCCCTGCCCAATAGGTGAAGGGTCTTTATCCGTGCCCATCGGTTCTAAGGCTGAGATTTGGCCATTTTTAAGCTTTACAGAAAAACTGCCCCAATGCGATGAGGTCAGCAATTCACGGCCCATAACCGAAGCATTTTGATGCTTATTTTCCATAATCAGGATCATGTCCCAAAATCCTGACACGGTAAAGCAAATTAACCCAGCCCAGCCCAGCCCTACCAGGCTTGCCATCAAGGGAATATTAGGTTTCTTGTGCCCACAACCCCAAGGTGTGATTATGTTCCGCTCTTACATCGATGAGGGGGGGCGTGACATCAGGGGTATCAGAGGCTTTATCCCAATCAATAGCCGCTAAAACCTCTCTGAGGTTGGCAGTGTTAGGGCAAGTGGCGTCATTATGATAAACCCAATGGCCTGATTTTATCTGACCGTAGACCTTTGCGCTGTTAAAATCTGCAAAAGTGACCTGATCTAAAATCTGGGTGCAGGCAGAAAGGAAACGATAAGGTTCATCGCTTTTCTTTAAGACTTCGGCAGGGGATTTCGCCTCAATATTGACATTGCGATAACGGTCAATATTACAAAGCGCCACTGGATCAAGAATGGTCATCATATTATTAAGCCCAAACGCAATTGTTCGAGGCGGCGTATTCAACGGCTGGTCATTATCTAAGAACTCAAAATAAATGGTTTTATTGCGCACTTGTGTCCAAGAAAAAAACAAATCCGGAATGCCGTTAAACGCCTCAATATTATGATAGAGCAAATCATCAACAGCCTTGTAACGCTGGGTCGTCAGCCCACGCGACCAAGCGCGTTCGACGGTATTCTGAGGTGCGGTAATCACAAAAAAGAGATAAACAGTATCACCAAAGCGGGTCAATAAACTGCTCTGGTAATCTCCGCCTGCGCTGGTGTTAAAACTGTCAAAGCGAAACCGGTCGATAAGCAAATGTGGCATGGTCCCTGCCTCTGCTTTTTCTGCCATATAGCCATCAAGTTTCCGATCAATCATGACCAGCTCATGCCCTGTCAGCATAGCGGCGTATTTGTAATCTTCACCAAGGCTATCATAATCAAGCAGGTATTTTCTCCAGTAATCAGGTGAAATGAGGGCATAATCTTCCCAATCAGTGTTTAGCTTGGTAGCAAGCTGGCGTTGCTTTGGGCGAAGCGTGCTTTTGCCAGCAGCAGAAGCACCCTTAGTGTTCATGACGACAGGCTTGCTCTGTGCCGGCAGAAACCGATATCCTTCAAGATCAGCAGCTTTCTTAAAATCTGGGGCGATAAGATGGCGAAGCTGATGTGCGCCATAATGATTGATAACCAAACGGCTAGCTAAATCCACTAACAACGTCTGATCCGGGATCAATCGGCCTTGCTGTCCCATCATGGCGGCGGCCAATTTTGCTAGTGCCGCATAACAGGCTTTCGCGCATTGGTCTTCATGATCTGCCTTAGCCATGTTTTGCCAAAAGGCTAGTTTTTCTTCGTCAGAAAGGCTTGATTGAGAAGATACAGATTTGCGCTTGCCAAGAAATCTAAGCCAATAGCCTTTCTTGTTGTCACCAGCCTTGTCTGATCGCTTTGTCGTTGATGAAGCCAGAATAGAATCTAGTTGCGTTCTGATCTCGGATTTGATTTTGTCGAACTCTGCTGAATATCGTTCCATTTGTGGCATCATGTGGTTGCGATAGATGCAATCCACCATAGATCTGAGCGATATCCCCAAATCTGCATAATTCGGTCCATCAGGCACAGATAGATCCGAAGTCACGCGGAGTAGCAATTCATGAATGATGAGGCGTTCCACCCGAAGCACCGCCATGTCTTGAGGGGATAGCCCACAGAGGCGAGCTCCCTCAACCGCCTCAGGATATGATATTAGGCCATTTTCAGGGCGATAAAGCGTAACCGAAGGCGCCAGATGTGGTGGAATGGTCGAAGTGATGCCCGGATTCCAGGCATCACAAATAGTTTTCTTATCCGCCGACATTGCGCATCAGGCGCCTTTGAACTTCCTGTACAAAAACTGAAGACCAGGAAGGAGAATCAGAATGATAGCAATTACGGTAATCGGCCCTGCAATAGGACGCGTAAAGAAGATCGTAAAGGTTTCATACTGAAGCAAAGTTTGACGCAAGGTAGGCTCAGCAATAGGGCCTAGCACAATTGCAAGCACTGCTGGCGCAACAGGATAATCCAGAATGCGCATAAAGAACCCACCAATACCAATCAACACCATAAGCCATACATCAAACATATCCATGTAAGCGGCATAGGTCCCTACCAATGACAACACAAAGATTAGGGGTGACAGAATGGTAAATGGCATCCGAAGCATCCATAGGAAAACCGGAATAAATGCAATGTTAACGCAAACAGCAACAACATTTGAAATGTAAAAGGACCCAATGAGTGGCCAAACAAAATCAGGCTGATTGGTAAACAAAAGTGGCCCTGGTTGAAGCCCCCAAATCACCATACCAGCCAAGAGAACCGCAGTTGTTGGTGAACCAGGAATCCCAAGGGTCATCATGGGAAGCATTGCCCCAGTTGAAGCCGCGTTATTGGCGGCTTCAGGAGCAGCAACGCCATTGATTGACCCCTTACCAAATTTTTCTGGGTTTTTTGACGTCATCTTGGTCACACCATAGGCCATCAAAGACCCCGGGGTAGCCCCAGCAGCAGGCAGAATACCAACAAAAAAGCCAAGGAATGAACCAATAATTGTTCCGCGCCAAGCCTCTCTAAACCGAGATAGGGCATGGGTAATGCTAGCAAAATTAACTTCTACCTTAGACATAGATGAACCATATCGTG
Source organism: Pseudomonadota bacterium (assembly GCA_027593125.1). Lineage (GTDB taxonomy): Bacteria > Pseudomonadota > Alphaproteobacteria > Puniceispirillales > UBA1172 > UBA12202. The sequence continues at coordinate 6,093 of JAQCJL010000062.1, forward strand.
ACGTGTTAATCGTCCATAGCATTTCACCAATGCCGTAAATACCAATAGCTAATACCAGAAAGCGGATACCATGGGAGAACCCTTGAATATCAAAAAAGATCAACCGTGGTTCACCCGAAATGATATCAAAACCTACTGCCGACAACGCTAGACCAAAACAAATTGAAAAAATGGTCTTAGGGAAATCGTCACCGCCAAGTCCTGCAAAAGTAGCAAAGGCCAAGAGCATCAAGGCAAAAATCTCTGGGTTGCCAAAGTTCAAAGCAACCGACGCCAGAACCGGGGCAAAACCGGTAAATAACACGTTAGAAATTGTGGCACCAATAAAGGAGGCTATCGCCGCCGTCATTAAGGCAACATGCGCCTTGCCTTGCAGGGCTAAGGGTCGCCCATCAAAGGTGGTTGCCACAGCGGTTGACGCCCCCGGTATTCCAAGGGTAATCGACGATATCGCACCGCCATACATAGCCCCATAATAAATCGAGGCTAGGAAAATCATGGGTGAAGTCGCACCGCCGGTAAATCCCTGAATCACAAAGGTGAATGGCAATAAGATTGCTACCCCATTAACCGATCCCAGACCGGGCATCGCGCCTACAAAAAGGCCAATAATAACGCCGATAATAGCTAAGCCAAGATTGATTGGCTCTAGCGCAACCATAATGCCTTCTATCAAATGACCAAGGACTTCCATCTAAATTATCCCCCAGATAAACTTGTTTTTTTATTAAAGAAAGATGTCGTATAGCGGAATGAACAAAGGCTCAAGATAGCCTTTTGGAAGGACAATCCGCATCGCAATATCGAAAAAGAAGAAACAGATAACAGGCAAAACTGTGGAAATGATCAAAGTCAGAACCCAAGAATGACGTCCTAGGAACTTCATGTAATAAATCATAAACACGAAAATAGCGCCATAGAATCCAAGAATATGAATAAACACCAGAAAACCGATAAGGCCGCCACCAACAGTCAGCAGCATTTTCTTGCCAAAATCATCAAGAAATGGCTCTTCGGATACAGATTGTGGTGATTTCTTTAACACCCAGTTGATACCAATCCAGATGGTACAAATCAGCATGATGAAACCGAGCCAAAAGGGCCAAAAACCGCTTCCAGGAGTCCCGGTTTCATCAAAACCGATATTAGAAAAGCGGGGAATGCTTGGGTTCCAAGCAGGTGGATCACCGCTTTTCCACATGAGATATACTGAGAAAATTCCCAATAAAAACGCAGTTACGATTTCTGCACGACGCATTATTTTACTCCCTCAATATATCCCATAAATTGTTGTTTACTGAATTGCGCCAGAAGCACGAAGAATGGTTTCATGATTAGCCCGCTGTTGCTTCCAGTAAGCCATCAACTCATCTCCTGACATCAGATCACCCATTAGGGATTGCTTTTTCTTATAAGCTTGCCAGTCAGCAGAATTGTAAACCTGAGCAAAGAGATTGCTGTAATATGCTTCTGCTTCGGCTGACATTCCCGGCGCGCCAACAACTGAACGCTGCATGAAGTAGCTGAAGTCTACACCCTTTTCCTTTAGCGTAGGGACATCAGGGAACATCGGCAGACGCTCATTGGTAAAGGCAACCAGTGCAATCATATCGCCAGATTGATAGAAACCTAGAGCTTCGGATGGGTTGTTCACAGAAGAATTGATCTGCTTACCAGCAACATCCTTAGCAACTGCGCCCCCACCTTTGTATGGGATATACTTCATGCTCAGCCCAAAATTGTCATTTAAGAAGTCTGTGATGATATTATCTTCGGAGTTTGACCCCGTACCACCCATGACCCACTTGCTGCCATCAGCTTTAGCAACTTCAAGCCATTCTTCGAATGTGGTGATGCCGCTATCTTTATGAACCCAGAGCAGGAAGGTATCTTCGGCCATCCGTGCAACAGGTGCAAAAGTTAGCACATCAACATCAAGACCAGGCTGACGCAGTGGAGTTGTATAGAAGGAATTCAAAGTCACCATGATGGTGTGATCAGGATCATTGGCTGATTTTGCTGCAAGCAATGCCTCAGCACCAGAACCACCAGACTTATTAGTAGGAACGAGAGGACGGTTAGCCAACCCTTCTTTTTCCACAATCGCCTGCATCAGACGGGCCATTTTATCAGCACCGCCACCTTTACCAGCCATGATAATGAAATCAATTGGCTTATTTGGTTCCCACGCAGCAGCGCTTCCAACAACTGCTGAAATGGTCATGCCAGCGGCGATAAAGCCAGTGGCAAGTTTTTTAATAATGCTCATGTTTTCCTCCTGTTGAGCTATTGATATTATTATTAATTAAACTGTAATATATATTCTTAATCATCCTCCAGTTTAATAAAAGTGAAAATGTAATATGTGATTAATTATATATTACTATTTGCACCCTCTTTAGTGCACCAAGACCAAAGGCCGTGATGCATGATCAACAAAATGTTGAGTCACTCCTCCTAAAACTCGCTCAAAATACTGATTATTACCATAGGCGCCTAAAATCGTAACATCTGCCTCAAGGCTCTCACTTACTTCCCTTAGCGAGGCACCAATAGATTTCGAGGGCTTCACCATCACAATATCGGAATTAACATCATGTTCAGCTAAATACGTTTTAAGTTCTGAAGGTGCTATTTCAACCTTCCCAGTCTCAACTGTTAATATTGTTAAATGTTTCGCAGATTTCATAAACCACAAGGTCTGCGATAAGGCTCGAGTGGATTCAAGCGATCCGTCCCAGCACAAGGCTACTTTATTAAGAAAGTGATTGTCCTTTGCTGGCATTTCCGAACCACACATGAAAACTGGGCGACCTGTATGGAATAATGCCGTTTTAAGGGTGTTTGCCCCTAAATTTCGGTCAATTTCGGGTTTGGCAACAACGATGATATCGGAAAGCATGCCATAACGCCGAACAACATCAACTTGACGGCCTTCGGCTTCGATAAACTTGGCGGTAACATTGGCCGCCTTGGTGTCATCCGAAACGGTAACACTGGTGTCATCACAAATTTTGGCAAACAAATCACGCATTTCACCCTCAGCCATATTCATGACTGAGGTAGATTGCTCCATGATCTGTTTTTTCATTTCTCGCGACATAGGAACGCCAAATGGCAACATATCCACAGGTCGCAAGCGACAATGGGTGACAACAATATGCGCGGACATCCCTTGAGCTAAACTAATGGCATGGCGCATCACTAATTCAGCATTTCCATCATCTCTGACAGGAACAAGGATTCTGTTTATCATTGTCACCCCTTATGCTTTAGAATAGCCCCTCAATGAGACCATCATTGTTGAAGCGAATGGTTTCTGCTGCAGGCACCCTTGGCAGACCTGGCATAGTCATAATTTCACCACAGATCACGACAACAAATCCAGCCCCAGCAGACAAGCGCACTTCGCGAACAGGCAGGCTATGCCCCGTTGGTGCGCCGCGTTTGTTAGGATCAGTGGTAAAACTGTATTGGGTTTTCGCCATACACACTGGCAAGTTACCATAACCTTGTTCTTCCCATGCTTTAAGCTGATCACGAATTTTAGTATCGGCAATCACTTCATCAGCACGATAGATTTCTTTGGCAATGGTTTCAATTTTCTGGAATAGACCCATTTCTGCCGGATAAATAGGCTTATAGTTTGATGGTGTGCTGTCAATGATTTCAACCACCTTCTTTGCCAGCTCTTCAGAACCGGCACTACCATCAGCCCAGTGACGGCAGACAATAGCCTCGCCACCCTTTTCTTTGACGAAATCTTGCAGAGCTTGAATTTCGGCATCAGTGTCACTGTAAAAATGATTGATCGCAACGACCGCAGGTAATCCAAACTTGGCAATATTTTCCATGTGACGGCCAAGATTTGGGCAACCCTTGCGGACAGCATCAACATTTTCTTGACCTAGATCAGCCTTTGCAACGCCGCCATTCATTTTCATTGCGCGAACTGTAGCTACGATC
>JAQCJL010000063.1 GCA_027593125.1 Pseudomonadota bacterium
AAGGCTATGGCACGGCTGACCATCAGTCTGCCCTTGATGCCTATGGGGTTACCCCTTACCACAGAACTTCTTATCGTCCGGTGGCTAGGCGATTGACGAAAGAGAACGTGTCGTGATTTTGAATATGGTAATATTATCTTTGCAAAAAATAAAATAATTTAATATATTGCTTTTATATTTATTCTTAATTAGTTATTGCGACACAGTTGATGTTACCTTTTGTTAATCCTTCTTTATCTGACACATTAATCTGGACACGAGATGCCCTTGCCCAGCATTTGGGATTGGCAAGTACCGCCGCAGGAAAGAAAAAACTAGAAAGATTATGTAAAGAAGTCTCATATTTTCCACCTTTGATTGGTCTAGAAGATATCGTGAACGCAGATGGCAAAGCGTTATTGAATAACCTAATGCCACATGAGGTAGCTTCTGTGCAATCAAAGAGGGGCAAGTGGCTGATTGTTCAGTATTGGTGTCCTAATGATCAGCCAGCCATGATCTGTGCTCATGATGGCCGCGGGGCACGCTATTGGTGTTTTTCTGGGGAAAATCAAAATGTCGCCGACCAGTTGCAAGCCTTTATCGACAGCCTTGCGGTAGAAATCAACCAACCTATTCTGCTTTATCTTCATGGGCCACTGGCGGCATATCGGTGCGACTGCAGGGCATCACGCCGGCTTAAACTGGCGACGCTTTCCTATCCTGAACATTATCAAATAGCGATAACGAATGCGATAAAGCCAACTTCGCCAACTCAACCTCTTTCACATCTCGATCAACTTGAAGCGGAAAGCATTCACATTATTCGTGAAGTGGTAGCAGAAGCAAAGAATCCTGTGATGCTTTATTCTATTGGTAAAGATAGCGCTGTGATGCTGCATCTGGCACGTAAGGCTTTTTGGCCAGGAAAACCCCCTTTTTCTTTACTCCATGTAGATACGGGATGGAAGTTTCGCGCCATGTATGAGATGCGTGATCAAATAGCAGATGCATATGGGATGGAACTGCTCATCCATAAAAATCCAGATGGCATCAAACAAGGCATTAATCCTATTGATCACGGGTCTGCCATTCATACTGATATCATGAAAACCCAAGGGCTCAAACAAGCTCTGGATTTGCATCACTTTGATGCTGCTTTTGGCGGCGCCAGGCGGGATGAAGAGAAAAGCCGAGCCAAGGAACGCATCTTTTCTTTTCGTACCGCAACCCACCAATGGGACCCAAAAAACCAACGGCCTGAATGCTGGAATCTCTTTAATACGAGGGTGGCTAAGGGCGAATCTATTCGTGTCTTTCCTCTCTCAAATTGGACAGAGCTTGATATTTGGACTTACATCCACCGTGAAGAGATCCCCATTGTGCCTCTTTATTTTAGTGCTGAAAGGCCAGTCATTAATCGAGATGGCAGTCTGATCATGGTGGATGATGAACGCCTACCGCTAGCCAATTCAGATAAAGTAGAAATGAAAGCAGTGCGATTTCGCACGCTTGGCTGTTACCCGTTGACGGGGGCAGTAGAAAGCCCAGCCAACAGTGTTGAAGATATTATCCTTGAATTGTTAACCGCGCGAACATCAGAACGAAGTGGTCGAACAATAGACAAAGACGCGCAATCCTCCATGGAAGAAAAGAAAAAAGAAGGGTATTTTTGATATGACGGAACCTGTCAAAATGGCCACATATCTAAAAACTCAGTCAGAACTGGATACGTTGCGCTTTATCACCTGTGGCTCGGTAGATGATGGAAAATCCACCCTTATCGGGCGGGTTCTTTATGAAGCACAAAGCCTCTTTGATGATCAGGTGGAAAGTCTCAAATCAGATTCTAAAAAACATGGCACACAAGGGGCAGATATTGATTTTGCCTTATTAGTAGATGGTTTATCAGCAGAGCGTGAACAGGGCATAACGATTGATGTTGCCTATCGGTTTTTTACCACTGATCGCCGCCGTTTCATCGTTGCCGATACCCCGGGCCATCAGCAATATACCCGTAATATGGCCACAGGCGCTTCTACAGCATCACTGGCAATCATCCTAGTAGATGCCAGACAAGGTGTGCTGGAACAAACTCGGCGGCATTCACACATTTGCCATTTGATGGGCATTCGCCAGATCATTCTTGCGGTTAATAAAATGGACCTCATGGATTATCAGCCAGAGGTCTTTGAGGATATTGTCACCGACTATATGGCCTTTGCAAAACCCTTGGCGTTCGCAGATGTGACAGCCATTCCAGTATCAGCGTTGAAAGGGGATCATATCAACAGCCGGTCAAAAGCTATGCCATGGTATAAAGGTCCGACTTTGATATCAAAACTAGAAACCGTGCCTAACCGAATAGAAAATGAGGCTAGCGGTTTTGCTATGCCAGTACAATTGGTCAATCGGCCAGATTCGAATTTCCGCGGATATAGTGGCATCATTTTACGGCAACCAGTGTCGACAGGTGAGGCGGTGAGAATATCGCCATCAGGGGTTAGTAGCAGTGTCAAAAATATATGGCTAGCTGGAACGAAACTTGATAAAGCCTCACCTGGACTCTCGGTCACGCTTGAGCTCACGGATGAGGTTGATATTTCACGCGGTGAAGTCATCGCTTCACGCGATCATCCTGTTGAAGTCGGTGACCAGTTTGAAGTCGATTTGGTGTGGATGAGTGATATTGAAGGTATAGCCGGGCGAAGTTATTTGATGAAACTGGGGGGACAAGTGGTTTCAACCAGCATCCTTTCCATCAAATACAAACGGGATATCAACACCGGAAATAATCTGGCAGCGCGAAAACTTGAATTAAATGACATCGCTAGGGTAACGATCAATTGTCAAAAGCCGGTGTGCTTTGAGGCCTATGAGGCGGCACCAGAACTGGGGGCATTAATTATAATTGACCCTGTTACCAACCAAACGATTGCCGCAGGAATGATCCGCTTTGCCTTAAGAAGGGCGTCAAATATCCACCGCCAGCATTTGGATATCGACAAATCGGCGCGCCGTACTTTGAATGGCCATAACTCAAAAGTGTTCTGGTTTACAGGGCTTAGTGGATCTGGAAAATCTACCATCGCTAACGCGTTCGCCGCCTATCTCCACGCTCAAGGCATACGGACATATCTGTTGGATGGGGATAATATTCGGCATGGGCTGAATAAGGACCTTGGGTTTTCAGATGAGGATCGAGTAGAAAATATTCGCCGCATTGGTGAGGTAGCTCGGTTGATGGTTGATGCGGGTTTGGTCGTACTAACCGCCTTTATTTCGCCTTTCCGTTCCGAAAGGGACATGGCACGTGAGCTGTTCGATGACGGTGAGTTTGTCGAAATTTTTGTTGATACCCCATTAGAAGTTTGTGAAAAGCGTGACGCCAAAGGGCTCTACAAAAAGGCACGAGCAGGTGAGATTCCGAATTTCACAGGCATTGGCTCTCCCTATGAGCCACCATTGTCACCTGATATCACTCTGGATCACGAATGGGATATGGATGACATGGTTAAAAAACTATCGCGCCTACTTTAAGAACCGTTTTGGTGGAAATTTAAGTTTGGCCTGCCACAAGATAGAGAATCTTGTGATGTCCCTAGCACAATATATAGATTACGAATCAATTTCTCTTTATAACTCATTGACTTATTATGAGAATATCGTTTTATGATAACCTAAGGCATGAGCAGATTAAGCCGAAAGGACATAAAACGTGGGTCAATTAAGACGCGATATGGTGTTGAAAGGCGATTGTGTTGAGATGATGCGTCAGCTTGATGACGCTTCAGTCGACATGATTTTTGCGGACCCCCCTTATAATCTTCAGCTAGGGCAATCGGTGTTAATACGACCTGATCATTCGGCGGTTGATGGCATTGATGCTGGGGACACATGGGATCAATTTGGCAGTTTTGAGGCCTATGACCACTTTACCACAGCTTGGATGGCAGAGGCACGCAGAGTTCTAAAACCAGATGGTACGATTTGGGTGATTGGGTCTTATCATAATATTTTTCGGGTAGGTACGGTGATGCAGAATCTGGGGTTCTGGACACTCAATGATGTCATCTGGTTGAAAAGCAATCCCATGCCTAATTTTCGCGGCCGGCGTATGACGAACGCGCATGAGACGTTGATCTGGGCATCTCGTGATCGGAAATCCCGATATACTTTTAATTATCAGGCGATGAAAACCTTTAATGATGATCGCCAGCTTCGATCTGATTGGTGGTTGCCGATTTGCTCAGGGAATGAACGCCTAAAGCATGAGGGTGAGAAAGCCCATCCCACCCAAAAACCTGAAGCGCTTCTTCAGCGGGTGATCCTTGCATCAACCCGTCCTGGGGATGTTGTTCTTGATCCGTTTTTTGGCACGGGAACAACGGGGGTCGTAGCGAAACGGTTGAGGAGGCATTGGATCGGTATTGAGGCAGATCCTGATTATGTTAATCTCGCAGAAGCACGGATACAATCGACGCGAGCTATTGGTGATCCTGATCTGCTAGAGACACCAGAGCGCAGGGGCGAGGTTAAGATACCTTTTGGCGCCCTTTTGGAACAAGGCCTTATTCAACCAGGGGATGAGCTGATCAGTGAAAAAGGTGATTACCGAGCTAAAGTGCGCGTCGATGGAAGCCTTAAAGCCGGCGCAGTAAGTGGCTCAATTCACAGCTTGGCAGCACAATTGCTGGGAAGACAAAGCTGTAATGGCTGGACCTTTTGGTACATGAAAAAGAACCGTAAAGCGGTGTTAATTGATGCCTTGCGGCAAGAGGCTCGTACGCGGCTCGGTCTTTAGACTTTCCCAGTCCTTCAAATTGAGGCATTCTCAAAGACAGATAGAGAAGACCCCATGAGGGGGAAATTGTGTCATGAATGATCAACTTCAGATAAAAACACGGCCCTTGCCTTGGCTAAGTCTTGGTGTGATCATTTCCGTTCTGATCATCCATATAGCCTTATTTCAACTGGTAGCTTTCATCATGGAAGGGGCATGGCTATATCAAGCCAGCTTCAACATTGTGGTAGCGATCGCGATCATTTCTGTTGCCATGATATTAACCGTTGTGGCGATGGCGTTATTAATCCGGATAACAATCTGGCGGATGCTTGATCAGGTTATGCCAATTTGGGTGTTATGTTTTGTATTGGAAATGCTTTTTGTTTTGCTTGTGCGCTTCCCATATTCAGGGCTTTTTCTTATTGTTACTGGTCCGCTTTCCTTTGTAATGATTATGGTATCGGCCTTCGCCCTGACTAAGATTAACCGGATGCGTATCTTAGTGCTCGATGGGGTTAATGCTGGTGATGTTTCTGCCCATGGGCATATCCGGATGGATTATTCTGATTTAGTGGGACAGGCCATATCTATAGATGCGGTAGTAGCAACACGCCAGCAGATGCAAGACCCATCATGGCAGGGATTTCTGACCAATATCGCATTACACCAAATCCCTGTTCTGACTGACAATCGTTATCGTGAAATCACTAAAGGGCAGGTTAATCTTAATGATACTGATGCTGTGGAATTGATCCAATTGCGACCTGTGCGGCGTTATGCGCTGCTAAAGCGTCTGATGGATGTGGTCTTATCTTTGTTAGCCTTAATCATGCTTTCGCCATTGTTGCTTTTGGTTGCTATTTTGATCCGTTTAGAAAGCGCTGGAAATCCAATTTTCGTTCAGGAAAGAGTCGGTCTAGCTGGGCGATCATTCCTGATGCTCAAGTTTCGGTCTATGGTGAATGAAGCAGAAAAAAGCGGAGCTAAATTTGCCGCTATAAACGACAGTCGTATCACTCGCATAGGGCGCATTATTCGGCCAAGCCGGATTGATGAATTGCCACAACTGATTAATGTGCTGTTTGGTCAGATGAGTTTAATTGGTCCTAGACCCGAACAACAGGCTATGGTTGATCAACTTGGTGCTGAAATTCCGCTGTATCATTTCCGCCATGCCGTAAGGCCAGGGATCACAGGCTGGGCACAGGTGATGCAGGGCTATGCTGATGATGTTAAATCAACGGACACTAAACTGTCTTTCGATCTTTTTTATATCAAGAATCTATCTTTGATGATGGATATTGTTATTTTCTTTCGCACCATTCGGACGATTTTAACAGGCTTTGGGGCGCGATAGATTTCCTAAAATTCATATTGCTGGAGCGCGTGAACCTCGCCCATCAAATGATCGCGGCCCTTCAGGCCAGTTAATTCAATAAGGACGATATTTGCGGCGATAATGCCGCCACGCGCGGTGATGAGATGATTGGCGGCGGCGATAGTGCCGCCTGTACCCAAAAGATCATCAACTAAAACAATCGTCTTACCCTCAATCTGGCGATCTTCTTGAATGGATAAACTTGCCTCACCATATTCCAATGCATAAGCATGGTTGATCACCTTACCGGGTAACTTACCTTTTTTGCGGATCATCAAAGCGCCAACACCAAGCGCTAAGGCAACTGGTGTTACAAAAAGAAAGCCACGCGCGTCAATCCCGGCAATCAGGTCAGGGTGATAAGGCTTAGCCAATGCCGCAAGTGCAGCCACGCAATTGTTTAGGGCTGCGGCATCTTCCAACACAGGTGAGATATCATAAAAGGTGATACCGTCTTTTGGAAAATCAGCATAGGTTGTGATGTGACGGTTGAGATCAAACGCCAATCTATAGCCCCTTTAGCTCAAGCCGGCGGCGATGCAACACGGGTTCAGTATAACCGGATGGCTGAATGCGGCCTTCAAAAACCAGATCACAAGCGGCCTTAAAGGCCACAGATTTATCAAAATTATCTGCCATGGGGTGATAATCACTATCACCCTCGTTTTGGCGATCAACTACCGCGGCCATCCGTTTCATGGTATCCATCACCTGTTCTTTTGAGGTCACTCCATGGTGAAGCCAATTGGCAATATGCTGTGCAGAAATCCGAAGCGTCGCTCGGTCTTCCATAAGACCAATATCATTGATATCCGGCACTTTGGAACACCCAACCCCTTGGTCAACCCAGCGCACAACATAGCCCAGTATCCCTTGTGCGTTATTATCCAGTTCTTGCTGAATATCAGTGGCGGAATGATTGCTTTGATAATCAACAGGTATCGTCAACAAATCTTCAAGTTTAGCACGGCGCTTGCCCATAAGAGATTTTTGCACATCAAACACATCTACCTGATGGTAATGCAAAGCATGAAGTGTTGCCGCAGTAGGTGATGGCACCCAAGCACAATTCGCACCGGCCTTAACATGGCCAATTTTCTGTTCAATCATTGCGCTCATCAGATCAGGCATGGCCCACATTCCTTTGCCGATTTGTGCCTTGCCAGACAGACCGCAAGCAAGACCAATATCAACATTCCAATCTTCATAAGCGGCAATCCACGTGGTGCCTTTCATTGCTGTTTTGCGGATCATGGGGCCAGCTTCCATGGCGGTATGAATCTCATCCCCTGTGCGATCAAGGAAACCCGTATTAATAAAAACCACGCGAGAGGAAGCAGAACGAATACATTCCTTTAGATTAACGGAAGTCCGGCGCTCTTCGTCCATAATGCCAATCTTGATGGTATCAGCAGTTAGGCCAAGAACACGTTCGACATGAGCAAAAGTCTCATTTGAAAATGCAACTTCATCAGGACCATGCATTTTTGGCTTAACAATATATATTGAACCTGTGCGGCTGTTGCGATATTTGCCCTGACCTTTGAGATCATGAATAGCAATAGCGGAAGAAATAAAGGCATCCATAATGCCTTCAAAAAACTCATTGCCATCATGATCTAGGATGGCAGGATTAGTCATCAGATGACCAACATTCCTTACCAGCATCAAGGAACGCCCTGGCAAAACCAGAGGCTTGCCATCAAGCCCTTGAAATTCACGGTCAGGGTGAAGTTCTCTTTTCATGACTTTGCCATTTTTTTGAAAACTTGCGGTCAGATCGCCTCTCATTAACCCTAGCCAGTTGCGATAGGCATCAACTTTATCTTCGGCATCAACGGCGGCGATGGAATCTTCAAGATCAACAATCGTAGTTAATGCAGATTCAATCACCACATCATTAATCCCGGCCTTATCCGTTGATCCGATTGTCCCGTTGCGGTTGACAATAAGTTCAAGATGAAGTCCGTTGACCATGAATAAAAGCGATGAGGGGTTAGCGGCATCCCCTAGCCATCCACGAAATTGGTTTGCCTTCTCAAGGGGCGCTGATCCCCCCTTTTCAAGGCTTGCCACCAATTGACCATCACTGATGACGTAATGGGTGGTATCATGGTGACTGGCCTCTTTAAGAGGAATAACCTGATCAAGATGATCGCGCACTGTTGCGATGACTTTATCCCCACGGACTTTATCATATCCAGAAGCGATATTATCCTCATGAGGGATTGCATCTGTGCCGTAAAACGCATCATAGAGACTGCCCCAACGCGCATTAGCAGCATTAAGAGCAAAGCGAGCATTCAACACAGGGACAACAAGTTGAGGCCCTGCCACTGAGGCCATCTCTTCATCAACATTGCTGGTCGTAATCTCAAAATCAGGTCCTTCAGGAACCAAATAACCGATGTCTTTTAGAAACGCGGTATATTCCCCGATATCATGGGTTTTTCCGCGCCGAGCAATAAACCAGTCATCAATTTTTTTCTGAAGCTCTGCGCGAAGGGCAAGCAAGTCACGGTTTTTAGGAGAAAGCACCGCTGCGGATTCTGATATACCCTGCCAGAAATGATCAGCAGAAATGTCAATATCTGTTAACACTTCATCATTTACGAAATCATAAAGCTTTTTATCAATCTGAAGCCCGAATGAGGTTACCCGATCTGTCATTCTAATCTCCTTAGACTTATCAATACGGATGCTTATAGCGAGTTCAAGATGTTGTGGCAATTCCTTTGCGGCGCATGACTTCAGCTAAAGCCATCGCAAATCCAATGGAAAACCACATAAAGCAATTATGCCATTGACCAAAAAAATCAGCGTTTGTTTGTGGCATCAAAACCACAAAAGGAATAACCCATGGTCTTATGCCTTGCATCCAGCCACTTGTGATCATCTTGCCTCGCCCTGCGAAAAGGATAGATATAACCATAATCACCCCGGCGATAAGGGTAAACACTCCACCTTCAGCCATCATTTGGATGTAAAACTGATGATTATGCGTATGGCATTCCGTAACCCCCGGAAGAACACCAGCATAATCTGGCAGATACTCACAAAGAAACCGATGCGTTCCAATACCCATGCCTGTCCATGGGTATTCCATGGCGGCAATAACGCCAGGACGAACCGAACCCCAGTAGCCGGAGTTGAAATAATCGCCAACCTGATTTCCAGTATCAACAAATGTCCTGATAAAGACCGTATCCCCTTTGATTAAGAAAATGAATGCTGTGCCTATGATGCCCAAAACCGCATAACCTAGAATTTTTTGCCAGCCAGCATGGGAAAACACAGCTGATAGAATAATTGCCATTGCCATAACACCGGTGTTCATTCTCTCGCCTGTTAAAAGGGTCATGATCAAAACCCCAAAGGGGATAAGACCAATGAAAACCCCCCGAGCAAACGGTGCACGCATGGCAAGGACCGTAGTTACTACAGCCAGAGGCAACATGGATTTTCCTAAAAAGGTTCCAGGTACAAGATCACCATAAGGCCCTTCAAGCCGAATTTTTTGTGGATTTAGCCAAATCTCATGGAGAAGGATACCTGACATGATCATTGCCGCAAGCGCCATGGACATCAGCATTAGCGCTAGCCGCCCAGGGCTTCGCCCTAACCAGTAAGCGGCTGCAACAGCATAAAGGGGAAAGCGTATCCAGATCAGACTTTCTTTTATAGCAAAAC
>JAQCJL010000064.1 GCA_027593125.1 Pseudomonadota bacterium
ACCACTACCAATGCTAAATCCTGCCCCTTTTGTTCGGAAACCATCCTGAAAGAGGCGATCAAATGCCGCTTTTGCGGTGAGATGTTGGATAAATCCTCTCCGGATCAAGTTATCGAATACCGTATTTCCACCCCTTTGCATCAAACCCATTCGCTTGGGGTTGCGGCCTTTGTAATATCGATTGTAGGATTATTCGTTACCTTTTTTATTCCCTTTGCCCTTCAGATCATCAGCCTGATCATGGGGCATATTGCACTTAGCGATATCAACAATAACCCCCAGAAATATTCTGGTCGCGGCTTAGTCATAGCTAGTTTGGTGATCAATTACTGTGTCATCGGGCTGTCGCTAATGCTTGTTGTATTGTTCGGGATGATCATTGCCGCGATAATGTAACGCCCATAGATCAACGCAATTTGACATCATTCCCCATGATAGATGTAATTGTGTCTGATTTTGCTAGCCCTTTGCCTTGTTTCCCAGATAGCTAAGGTAAGAAAATACGCCATAACCGCCAGTTTTAAGGGTTGGGGAAATCCGATCCTTCTCCCCTCCAACAAACGAACAAACGAACGAAAACTATGAAAAGAATGCCGCCAAAGCTGCTACGGTTTCGGCGGGGGATTCTTCAGCTAAAAAATGCCCCCCTGGCACACCATGACCGCGCACATCTTTAGCCACAAGCTGCCATTCTTTGACCACATCATATGTTTGACCAACAAATCCTTGCTCACCCCAAAGGGCTAGCACAGGCATAGTCAATTTTTGATCAGCATCCGCGCGATCATGATCAAGATCAATGCTGGCGGCGGCGCGATAATCTTCACAGCTGGCATGGATCGTTTCAGGGTTTGAAAAACAGGCAAGATATTCAGCAAAAGCAGACTCCGTTATCGCCTCATTTGTCCGCCCCCATTGGGCCAGTTTCTGACGTAGATAAAACTCTACATTGTTGCCAATTAAGGTTTCGGGCAACGGCGCAGGCTGTATTAAGAAAAACCAATGATAATACGCCCGGCCAAAATCCATATCTGCCGCGCCATACATGGCGGCGGTGGGGGCAATATCCAGAATTGCGAGCCGGTTGACAGCATCAGGATAATCCCTAGCCAAACGATGTGCCACCCTGCCGCCCCTGTCGTGGCCAGCAACATCAAAACGTGCATAATTAAAATGCGCCATAACCGCCATCATATCCTTTG
Source organism: Pseudomonadota bacterium (assembly GCA_027593125.1). Lineage (GTDB taxonomy): Bacteria > Pseudomonadota > Alphaproteobacteria > Puniceispirillales > UBA1172 > UBA12202. The sequence goes on from JAQCJL010000064.1 coordinate 1,203, forward strand.
CCATTGCACGCTTAGAATAAGGGGAATGCGATGCATCCGTAGCTGGTTTGTCAGACAACCCATACCCTCGCAAATCAGGAATAATCACATGATGTGATGCTGCTAATTGATCTGCAATTTTATGCCACATATATCCAGTTTGCGGATAGCCATGGATCAAAAGCAGGGGCGATCCTTTACCCTTATGACGCAGATGAATATGAACCCCGTCACAATCCACGCGAAGGGACGTAAAGCTGTTGTTGAAATCCATTTTTTGACCCATCAAGTTATTACGACCTAATCATGAAGCAAAATGTGGACAAGGGCAATTCTAGTTACCCTAGGCAATAACATTAAGGATTTTGCGGTTGCGGCAAATACCGGCGAAAGGCTGACAGCATCACCGGGACAATAAACAGGGTGGCAATGGTTGAAAGCCCAAGACCGCCAAAAACCACAACACCAATACCGCGATACAATTCTGAACCAGCCCCCGGAAAAATCACTAAGGGCAGCAATCCAAATAATGAGGTCATGGTGGACATAAAAATAGGGCGTATCCGGTTACGTGCTGCCTCAACAATTGCGTCTTCAATCTGATAGCCATCTTCTTTGATATGCAGGCTAGTTTGTTCCACCATCAAAATCGCATTATTGACCACAACCCCTGTTAGAATGACAAAACCAAGCATGGTTAGCATATCCAGAGGCTGGCTGATAAACAGATTCAAGATTGATAAGCCTGATAATCCCCCTACCCCCGCAACAGGTATCACCATCAAAATAATCAGCGGCAAAACAAAACTTCTCAACAAAATGGTCATCACTAAATAAATCACCAATATCGCCAGCATCACGTTAGCTTTCATCGCCTGCCATGTGGTTGCCAATTCACTAGCAGCGCCTGAAATTTCAATAGAAGTCCCACTTGGCATCAGATCATTTAATTCAGGGATAATATCGTTTTCAATGACAGCAATGCTGTCTTCGAGCGTTAGGCTTTCCACAGGTCTGAGAACAACCGACATAACCAATCTGCCGCCTAGTCGCTGAATTTCTTCTGGCGCATTAACGAAATCAACCGATGCCACCTGTGACAGACGCACCATTGAGCCATCTTTCGCTACAATAGGTAAAGATTTCAGCTGATCAATGGATAACTGGCCAGCGGTCTTGCCGCGCAACTGCATATCCAGCAATTCCCCCTGATAGGGCACCTGATTGATGATATAGCCGTCATTAAAGACATCGACAAAGCTGACAAACTCACGAATGGAAAGTCCTAGGCGAGACAATGCTTTGATATCTGGAACAATATGAATTTGGGCGGCATTATTATTCAGACTAGGAATAATACGAATTTGATTGCCGTTTTGGCGCGGAAATGCCTGTTTAAGCTGCTTATCCAAGCTCTCTATCACCAGTTGGATATCTTCGAGGTCATTGCCTAACACATTCACCTTGATCGAACGCGCACCCCCTACTGAGCGACCAAACAAAGATGATTGGACAACAAACACCGATGCCCCTGGTATGTTAAAAATTGGCCGCATTAAAATCGGCCGTAATTCATTCACCCGACTTGGGTCAACGGTTGAACCGCCAGCAAAAGCCCCACCACTATAAGCAACAAAAAAGAATCGTTCGATTGCAGGGGACTCTGCTGTGTCTACATCCTTTTGCCATAATGGCTTGGCGTGTTTTTCCATTTCACCTGCGATTTGCATGGTTTCATCAATCGAATACCCCGGCGGCACTGACACCCGACCAAACACAAAATTGGAATTGCCATCAGGCAAATAATCTAGTTTTGGCATCAGTAAAATCATTCCGCCAATAACGATAAACATAGCTGACGCAATGAATATCACCCCTCGCCGAGAGGATGCGGTCATTGTAATCGCATATGAAATCACCAGTCTCTTAAATGCCGCGGCAATGGTATCAAGCACTGGCAGTCGGATCATATCCTTGGGGTCATAATTTTTATGCCTTAACAAGACGGATGATATCGCAGGTATCACCGTAACGGACACCAGAACCGAAATTAGCACCGATACTGAAATCGCTACCCCTATATCGCGGAATAACTGACCGACTGGAATTTTCAAAATAATAACAGGAATAAAAACCACCACCGTGGTAATAGCGGACCCAAGGATAGGGGCCCAAACCTGTCTTGCCCCTTCAAACGCGGCTTCACGCGCGTTCAGGCCGGATTGCCGCAACCGAAAGATATTTTCTAGGCTGACAATAGAAGCATCAACAACCATACCAATCGCAAAGGCAAGCCCTGCCAAAGAAATCACATTGATCGATAACCCAAGTAAGGATATCGCCACAAATGTTCCTATGACAGAAACAGGAATAGCGCAAAACACAATTACCGTTGTCATGACACTGCGCATAAAGATCAGAAGAACAACCACCGCCAAAAAGCCGCCAACAAAGATATTTTGTTGAACTAGCGAGATCGCTGATGAAATATAAACCGTTTCATCATAGACCATCTTTAGCCATAGCCCTTTATCGGCAAGATGGCCTTCATTCATTTCTTGGATGGTCTGTTTTAAGACCTCCATGGTCTGAACAACATTCGTGCCTTGTTCGCGTGTGGCATTGATAATGATGGCATTTTCGCCATTAAGGCGGCGTACGCTGGTGCTTTCTTTTGGCCCAACCTCAATCGTTGCAATATCTGATAAACGGATCGGAACAATGCTGCCATTATCATTAAGCTGAGAATGAATAATGACATCCCCGGCGGTTTCTGGGGTAAAGGAATCTGGTGATACTCTGACAGTATAATTTCGTTTTCCTGCCTCAATATCTCCAACACTTTGTTGGGTAGTGGCAGAACGCAAGGCATTGATAATGACAGAAACCTCAAGACGATAGAGAGCAAGGCGATCAACATCAACCAATACCCGCATTTCCATGTCATCGCCGCCATATTTAAAAATTTCTGACACCCCTGGCACGCGAGATAAGGGGTCCATGATATCGGTCTGCAAAGACCGTCCTAGTTGATTAAGGGGAACCGAGGATACAGCACCATCAGAGGTTGGCAGAGCCATTAAGGCTAAACGCGCAATCGGAGAATCATCAGAATTGGATGTTCTGACCACGGGATTTTTTGCGTCATCGGGCAAATCGGTAATATTTGAAACCTCAGACAGCAAAAGGGTCAGGGCCTTATCCATATCCTGATGAACAGAATAGGTAAGCGTCACCCTGGCCTGACCAAAAAACGAACGCGATTCAATCGTCTCCACACCGCTTAACGATGATAATTCGCTTTCTAGTCGATTAATAATCTCACGATCAACATCCTCAGGCGATGCCCCGGGCCAGTTGACCCTAACTTGCAAGACTGGCTTTTCAATGTCGGGGGTCAGCTGAATAGGAACGGTTTGTAAAGCTGATAAGCCAAACAAAAAAATCATAAGCATCAGTGCCAGAATGGCAGTCAGATGATTGATAGAAAACCGGATCAAATTATGCATGATCAGCCTTCATCACCTCCGCTTACAATTGTGATTTCTGCCCCATCACGCAGCCCTTCATTGCCTTTGCTAATGACTTGCTGACCAAGAGACAGGCCGGTTTTGACAATAATCTTGTCACCAAAGGCCTCACCTATACGAATTTCGGTACGAATGGCTTTGTTGTCTTGGGCAACAAAAACCACGGCGCCATCCCCTTTTGGAATTATGGCATCAACCGGGATTGTTGTTACTAATTGTTGGTCTGCCACAGGAAGATTAAGTTGAACCTGCGCTGCATCTGCCATCATTGCCGCAGTTAACACTGAGGTAATGCGAAAGCGCACGGGCCGGCTAGCAGTGCGGGCGTTTTCTTCTGGTAATTCACTACGAAGAATTGCTGTCAATGCCTGCCCATCTGCATCTGTGCCATAAATGACACTAGCCTGACGCAAATACCGTAACCATTTGATCGGGACATCCGCTTCTAATTCATAATCGGTAGTGGTTCTGATATTGGCAATCATCTCGCCTTTGCGGAAATATTGGGCATCAAATTGGGGCAAAGCCACTAGCTGGCCTGATACTGGTGCCACTAAAGTCGCTGCTTTGATATCTGCAAGCAAGTCCTTGATCAAAAGATCTGTGCGAGATTTGTTATGATTGGACTGTTCAAGGTCAGCCTCAAGTTTGGATATTTTCTGGCGATGGCTGATCAAAACTTGACGCGCGGCAAGATGTGTCCTCATAGCCTCATCCATGCGATCCTTGGGGATGATTTGTTCATTCGCTAGGGTTGTTAAACGTTCCAGTTTATCTTGCTGTAAGGCTAATTGGTCTTCGGCTAGCGCCAAGAGCGTTTTTTCAAACGCAAGCTGACTAGATATTTCGTCAAGATGGTCTTTGGTCTGGGTAAGGTCAAGACGAAGCAATTCCAACTGATGGGTCATGTCCTTGCTGTCTTGTGTGGCTAAAACATCACCTTTTGCCACTACATCCCCAATTTGTCCGCTTTCAAATCTGACAATACCATCATTCGGTGCCGTAACGGCGCGATCTTGGCTAATGACAATTCGCGCATCAATATTCACTGTAGGGGTAAGCATTTCCTCTGTCACATAAGCGACTTCAACCTTACTTGCTGACCGCCCCTGTTGGCTATGGGCTGTGGGCGGAAAGCCAAAGGCCAGCAGCACCATCAGCAAAACCACAATAATTGGGTTTGATAGACGATTAACCAATACGGTTTGATGGCCAGATGCCTTAAGTGAATATGAACGAAACTGTTTAAGAGACATGAAAGTCTTGACCCATAAAGTGCGAAGCGCACAGCAATTAAAACTTAGTCCAAGCATGAATAAAATCAATCTCTAGTTTTCTATGATAACTTTTTTTTGAATGCTCTACCATCTTAGCGTTAAAGATGGTTTTCGGGATAGTGAAAGCTCATATTTTGATATAGTATATGCCCGATTAGACGGCGATATGGTTCACCATCACTTAGGATAATCAGACTACGCTTTTATCCCATCATCATAAAGTTCATATCTTCATGTATATCCGTCTTTTACCTTATCTATTTGTATTTTTGTGGTCATCGGCCTTTGTTTCGGCAAAAATTGGCGTTGCGCACGCAACACCTTTTGCCTTTCTTTTTGTTCGCTTTGTCATTGTTTTTATTATTTTTATTGCCATAGCTTTGTTATTTTCATCTGCACGGAAGGGCCCTGCCCCCAAAGATCATGTGAAAGAACCCTTGGCCTTAACGATCCTGACAGGTCTATTGCTGCATGGCGGTTATCTGGGGGCAAGTTTTTATGCTATGGCATCAGGGTTAGGATCTGCTTTAACCGCATTAATCGTTTCCACCCAACCATTATTGACGACAGCGCTTGCTGTCTTTTTGTTCCATGAAAAACCAAGGCCTATTCAATGGCTCGGCATTTTTGTTGGTTTTGTTGGGGTTGTGGTGGCGTTGTCACCATCGCTGCGGATGGATACGCCAACAGAAGGTATCTTGGCGAGTGTAATTGCTTTGCTAGCCATCACCATTGGCACCCTTATCCATAAACGTATTAGTGGCAGAATGAGTCTGGTGAAAAGCAACGCTATTCAAGCGTTAGCGGCGTCGATTTTTTTTCTTATCTTAATTGAAACGGTTGAAACACCAAGTATCACTTGGCATCCTGATTTCATCTATGCGCTTATGTGGCAAGTGTTAGCGGTGTCCGCAGGCGCGTATGTGGTCCTTATGATATTAATCAAACGTGGAACCATGGCGGCGACAACATCCCTTTTGTTTTTGGTTCCGCCCACAACCGCAATTATTGCAAATCTCGCCTTAAAAGAACCGCTTGGCCCAATTACAATTCTTGGGTTTGCCCTAGCATCTGCAGGGGTTTATCTTGTCACCCGATATCAGGTTAAGACACCCTAGCAAAGGGACAGGGTGTCATGATCTCTTTATCGCAACAGAATATCTGGGCCAACTTTGGCTAGATCGTTCTGGCCACAAAGCCCAAGCGTCGTGTCGAGTTCTTTATGAATAATTTCCAAAGCTCTTGTCACACCGTGTTGCCCCATAGCCCCTAGCCCATATAAAAAGGCGCGGCCAATCAGGGTTCCTTTTGCTCCTAACGCCACTGCGCGCAACACATCCTGACCTGATCGAATACCGCTATCCATCCAGACTTCGGTGGATTTACCAATCGCATCGACAATCTGTGGCAACATCTGAATTGCTGAACACGTGCCATCAAGCTGGCGGCCTCCATGATTGCTAACAACAACAGCATCAATACCTAGATTGGCAGCCGTTTTAGCATCCTCAACATCTAAAATGCCTTTAAGAATAAAAGGACCATCCCACTGCTTTCGAATCTCAGCGACATCATCCCAGTTGAGGCTGGTATCAAATTGTCCTGTTGTCCATTCCGCTAACGAGGCCATATCATCAATCCCTTCAACATGACCGACAATATTACGAAACTGCCTGCGCTTTGTGCTTAGCATGCCCATACACCATGCTGGCTTGGTCATCATATTGAGCATGTTTTTGATTGTTAGACGTGGCGGAGCGCTAAGACCATTTTTAATATCCTTATGACGCTGACCCATCAACTGCAAATCCAGTGTCAGCATTAACGCCGAGCATTTAGCCGCTTTCGCGCGGTCAACTAAGCGGCGGACAAAATCGCGGTCGCGCATCACATAAAGCTGAAACCAAAAGGGCTTGTCAGTGTTTTCTGCCACATCCTCAATGGAACAAATGGACATGGTCGAAAGGGTAAAGGGAACACCAAAACTCGCCGCTGCTTTTGCTGCTAGAATCTCACCGTCCCTATATTGCATTCCGGTTAAGCCTGTCGGTGCCAACGCCACGGGCATTGGTAACATCTGGCCTAACATCGGCATTTTTGTGGATCTGGCACTAACATCAATCGCTACACGCTGGCGAAATTTCAACCCTTGCAAATCACTTTCGTTGGCTTTGTAAGTGCTTTCTGTCCATGATCCGCTATCAACATAATCATAAAACATTTTTGGTGCGCGGCGGCGGTGCATTTGCCGCAAATCTTCTATGCAGGTGACGGTTTTCATGCTGTTGCTTTATTTCCTGTGGTCATCATTGCCATTTCTTCGGATAAAATGGATGCGATCAATGCCGTGTCATCCAGATTAAAGGTAAGCGGTATCCGCATATCAACCGTTTTTTCAAGAACTGATAAGGTTTTTGACAAAACAGGCAGGTTATCAATATAACGCCAGCTGTCATAACGGCTAGTGAAAGCTTTAGGTTCGTCATCCCCAAACCATTTCAATTCTACTCCACGGTTTGCTAATCGGTTAAGAACCCCCGGGATATCCGAACGATTAACCCCATCCATCCGAAACTGAATGGATGAGCCAACATAAGATTCTTCTTGTTTCCGATCTGGGATAGTCAAACCTGGGATGGTTTTAATTCGGCGATGCAAATCATCATAAAGCGCGTTCCAGCGCGCAACATTGTCTTCAAGATGCGGCAACTGCGCCCTTAACATCGCGGCGCGAAGATGATCCATGCGACCAGAATAATTCGGAGAATAGTATTTTACTGCTTCAAAATGATTTTGATCTGGAATAGCCCCATGGCGCGAATACAACATATATGACCCTGATGAAATCACCGCGCGCGCCGCCATATCCGGATCATTAGTAGTCAAAAAACCACCTTCACCAGAGTTCATATGCTTATATGTTTGTGTTGAAAACGCAGCCAAAGTGCCAAAGTTCCCTGACCGCACCCCTCGCCAAGATGCCCCCATGGTATGGGCACAATCCTCAACCAAGATAATATCATACTGCTTACAAATGGCCATCACTGCTTCCATATCGGAAATATGACCGCGCATATGTGATAGCAACAAAACCTTGGACCCAGATGATGATGCTTTAGCTTCAAAATCTGAAATATCCATATGGTAATTTTCATCAATCTCAATGAATAACGGCACACCGCCAACACTATGGATGGCCCCAGGTACAGGGGCGAGGGTATAAGCATTAGCCAAAACCGTATCCCCATGTTTAACCCCTGCCACACGCAATGCTAGTGATATCGCATAACCACCAGAAGCACAGGCAATGCAATACTTACTGCCCTGCCATTTCGCATATTCGCTTTCCAGCTGACTAACTTCGGATTCTTCACCAACCTCAACATTATAGCGGTGTAGACGGCCTGAGCGCATAATCTCAACGGCGCGGGCAATACCTTCCTCGGGTATGCTTTCTTGTTGGGTGAAAGATTTGGCAAATATCTTCATTTCATCACAACTCAATTACTAAAGTGGTTATCATAACGCGGTATGGCGTTGGCGAAAAGAAAAACCGTATAGCAAAACATAAATTAATTTAAAATATGAATTTATATTAATAACGT
>JAQCJL010000065.1 GCA_027593125.1 Pseudomonadota bacterium
CACATCAAACCCTACCGGGGTAAAGTGATATTGAATATTAGGATAAGCCACCTGATCATTGCTGCGAATGAGACCGCCTGCCTCCCAGATGTTGCTGGTTGCAATACCATCTTTTCGTATGATCCAGAGAAGCCCTACCGCTAGCTTATTAATAGGATTGCCAATATTGTGAATTGGGTAATTTTTCTTACAGTCCCATTGCAAGATCGTCGTGGCATGATCTTGCAGATTTTGCCCTACACCCGGCAAATGAACTAATGGGGTTATCCCCCTTTGACGTAGATAATCTGTCGATCCTATGCCAGATAACATTAACAATTGGGGTGAGTTGATTGCCCCACCTGATAAAATGACTTCACGCCGTGCTTGAACCTTAAACGCTTTTCCCTTGCGTTCATATTCTAGCCCAGTCACCCGATTTCCCCTAAGAGTAAGCCGTGACACTAGGGCGTTAGTTTCTAGGGTTAAATTGCCTCGGCGTAATGCGGGATGCAAGTGCGCTACCGCGGCACTACAGCGCTTACCATTCCACCGGGTCGCATCAATTCGGGAAACCCCTTCTTGGTGATATCCGTTCAAATCGTCAGAAATTCCCTGGCCTGATTGCTCTCCTGCTACAAGAAAGGCATCAATTAGGGGGCTTTCAAGTGTTCCGCGTGTAACGCCTAATGGGCCGCTATCGCCGCGCCATTCATCACCACCTCTATCCGAAGTTTCCCCCGCTTTGAAATAAGGTAAGCAATGCTCAAACCGCCACTCATCCAGACCAAACTCCTCTGCCCAATGATCAAAATCCAAAGGATGACCACGCATATAAACCATAGAATTGATAGATGATGATCCCCCAACAACGCGCCCACGCGGCGTAGGAACAGAACGGCCATCTAACGCTGGTTCAGGCGCAGATTCATAATTCCAATTGATCTTTTTTTTCCTTATAATCGCGATAAACTCCTGCCGGGATATGAATCATCAAATTGCGATCCATCTTGCCAGCCTCAAGTATTAGCACCTGATATTTGCCATCACGGCTAAGGGCGTTTGCCAGAACACATCCTGCTGAACCTGCACCAACAATCACATAATCATATTCAGATGTTTCAGTCATTTTATCCTATTGGGGAAAGATTAATTGGCCAATAAAGTCTAGTCTTACCTTGGCAAATATTCCACCTGTTATTTTAAGATTTGGTAATATGCGTATAACATACACCGTTAGCGCATGTATCTATTCTTTATCCATAGATTTCCGGACCAGTTTCAAAACCGCAAACAGCAATATAGCAATCACCGGAACCGAGATGGCAAGAATGGTATCCCTATCCAGATGAAGATATTCTGTTTTTACCCCTTTGAGCAGATAGGATAATAAACTGACAAGATAATAGGTAATCGCCGCAATAGACAGCAACTCAACAATTTCTTGAAGCCTTAATTGCTGTTTAGCTCGATTTTCCATTGAGGAAAGAAGGGCGTTATTTTGAATCTGGATTTGCATTTCAATCCGGGTCCTAAGGAGCGTATTGCTGCGCTGAGCGCGAAGCCCAACATCCTCAAGACGGCTTTGAAAAGCAAAACAAGTTCGCACCGCAGGAACCAGCCGCCGTTCTAGGAATTGTGCTATGGTTTGAAAATTGTCTATTCTTGTTTCACGCAATTCTTTTATCCGGCTTCTCACCAAGGCATCATATGCCTTAGTCGCGGCTAAACGGTATGAGGTTAAGGCAGATATTTTTTCTATTTTTGCGGTGACATTAGTAATCTGGATTAACTGATGCTGTAACACCTCTGTTGGTTCGGTGTTGCCAATATGCCCCATTTCTTTGCTGATCTGGGAAAGTAAGTTTTCGGTTTTCGTCAGTTGAGGTTTAATCTCATTGACCATAGGCAGGGAAATCATGGCAAAATGGCGATAGGTTTCAATTTCTAAAAGCCGCTGGATCAAGCGGCCTGTTCTCTGCTCACTAAGACCCAGATTTTGTACAAGCACCCGTGTGAAGGCAAACTCGCCCTTTTGATGCGGTTCTAATTTCATAGAACAGTAAACCCTCGCCCCATGATCCGCGACAAAACTCCCTGCAAAATTGTCATGTTGAAAATAGGTTTCTAAATCTGCAGGCAAAAGAGAACGGTGATCAGCAGACATTTCAATCCATGTTGCAACAATTAAATCACCCGGAAAAAGAGCCACCACATCTTTGGGTATTTTGGTAACGCCATCCGCAGGAAAATAATCAGGTTTTCTGCCTTTCTTTTGGACGGCATTAGTAAAAATTATCGCAAGGCTTGCAAATTCAGAATGCCTTTCGTAGCGATAAATAATGCCCTTTTCTTCATACATAAAAAACCGAGGTGGCGAAGTGGGCAGATCAGACGGCATTGATGCCTCTGTCCATCCGTAACTCTGGCGCATTATATCAACCACAAAAGACCATTCTTTTTCTGTGGATTGTTCACCCGTTTGAAAAGCAAAATAAAATACCCTCTGATTTACCCCCAGCGTCAGATATGGCCGTGCGTGCAATTCTGCATCGATAACATCTTGTATCGTTTGGTTAGGTAAATTGTTCAATGTATCCCTTTATGCCTCATAAGTTAGGGGTTTGCGCTTTTCGTCATTGTTTCATTGCGTTAAAGTTAGTTTGAATAACCATCATTTCCATAGCACGATGAGAAGATGATCACCAGATGGCAAAACTAAACCCAATCCATGAATGCCCCAATCGTTCGCTTTTGAAAATCGACCATATTGTTATTGGTGCCAGCTCATTATCTGCTGGCAAACAAGAGCTTGAGCCTAAACTTGGCGTTAATTTACCTATGGGTGGCAAACATCAACTGGTCAGCACCCATAATTGTGTGTTGCAATCCGGTAATGATACTTATCTTGAGCTTATCGCCATTGACCCCGATGCTCCTACCCCATCACGGCGCCGCTGGTTTAGTCTGGATGAAGAAAATACCATCACACGGCTAGCCAAAAGACCACGGGCCTTAACTTGGGTTGTTAGCACAGATGATCTGGATAAACAGGTTGCCGAAAGCCCTATTGATCTGGGGGAAATTCTGGATTTAAGCCGCGATGACCTAAATTGGCGTTTGACTGTCCCCCATGATGGAAGCCTGCCCGAAGGTGGGCTTATCCCCTCATTTATTTCATGGCCAAAAGGCCAAAGCCCTGCGCCGCGAATGGCTGATCATGGGTTACGCTTAAATCGTGTAACCATTACCCATCCTGATCCAAACAAATTGATGGATATCATGGAAGCTCTAAACATCGCGCATTTGGCAGATATTCATAAAGGTGAAGCTGGGCTATGGTTTTCTATCACTTCCCCTAAAGGCGATATTGTGATTGATTAAAATGTGCCCTAAGCGCTTTCGCATGATTGCTTTTCAGCCATGAGGGATTTATCAATGAGGTTGGGGTTTAGTCGTTTTCACTAATAGGTTCTCATGTTTTTCAAACGGTTTTGTCAGGGGCTAAGTTTTCTTTTGGTCATGGCTTGTCCAGCTTTTGGTCATAGCCACCCGTCACTAGACCCCTCGCATCTGATTGGGTCAGGTATCCTTCAGATTTATTGGGCTAAAGTTTATACTATCAGCCATTATCAGATTACCGGCTCTAGCCCCTATCAAGATACCACTGTTCTTACTTTTGATTATCTCCGCAGCGTACCAAAAGATAAGACAATTCAAGCCTCACTTGATGAGTTTGCGCGTTATTCCGACATAACCGAAGATAAAAAATTACGCTGGATGGGTTATCTGAATATCGCCTTAACTGATATGGCAGATGGTGATCATGCTGAAATTTGGCACAATTCTGATGGAAGTATTACTTTTTATACGCGTGATCAAACATCGCATCGTTTTGATGATGCTGAGTTTGCCAAAGTGTTTATGAATATTTGGCTTGGCGAAGACACCAATTACCCGGAACTGAGACAAGTATTACTAGGCCGATAGACAGAGAAAAAGCCAAGGATGATTTCTGCTATTGTTTTCCCTTATCCCTACGCTTATGGTTGTATGCAAATAAATAAAAGCAGATTTTTCATTAATTAAACATATTAATATTATGATTTAACTTATTGTTTTAAATAGAATTAATTAAGGAGATTTATAATGCGGATGAATACACTTGGCCGGACTAATATTTCGGTTTCTGCCCTTTGCCTTGGCAGTATGACATGGGGAACACAGAACACCGAAGCCGAAGGTCACGCCCAAATTGATATGGCGCTAGATCATGGGCTTAATTTTATTGATACCGCTGAGATGTATCCCGTCAATCCTTTATCCAAAGAAACCCAAGGCGATACCGAACGCGTACTTGGCTCATGGGTAAAAGCCTCTGGTCGCCGCAAAGATGTGGTGATAGCCACCAAAGTAAGCGGCGAAGGGTTAAAATATGTTCGAAACGGAGCGCCAATATCCTCATCGACCATCCGTACCGCGCTTGATGCCTCTTTAACCTCACTGCAAACAGATTATGTTGATCTTTATCAACTGCACTGGCCAAACCGTGGATCATATATGTTTCGCCAGAATTGGAGCTTTGACCCAAGTCACCAAGACACCGCTGAAACCGATGATCATATGCTAGATGTATTGACCTGCCTTGACGAGCTGATCAAAGCAGGAAAAATCCGTGCCATCGGGCTTTCAAATGAAAGCTGCTGGGGAACCATGCGGTGGTTACAAATGGCAGAAGCCAATGGCCTTCCACGAATGGCAAGCATTCAAAACGAATACAGTCTTTTGTGCCGCCTTTATGATTTGGATATGGCGGAAATGACCCATCATGAAAATGTTGGGTTATTGTCTTTTTCTCCTCTCGCGACAGGCCTACTAACAGGAAAATATGCTGCAAATACTCAACCGCCAGCAGGATCACGCGCTTCAATCACCCCTGATCTGGGTGGCCGCACCACAGACCGCGTTTGGCCAGCTATTGCCGCCTATCAACAGATTGCCGATGATCATGGGCTTGATCTGCCAGCGATGGCCTTAGCATGGTGTGTTCAGCGTCCCTTTATGACTAGCACCATCTTTGGTGCGACCTCACTTGACCAATTGGCACGGCTTTTTGCCGCAATTGATTTGACTTTGTCGCCAGAGATCATGTCAGCTATTGATCAAGCGCATCGCCAACATCCTATGCCTTATTAACGAAAACGCTTGAAATGACCCATCCTGCTGATTTTTGGAATCCGAAGTTTGAAACGGAGGAATATATCTTTGGCACTGAAGCTAATAGCTTTATTAAAGCAGCTGTGCCCCCTGCTCGCGATGGGCAAACGGCTTATGCCCCTGCTGATGGTGAAGGCAGAAATGGGGTCTATTTAGCCGAAATTGGCTATCAAGTGACATCCACAGATATCGCGGATAAGGCGGTAGAAAAAGCCAAGAAACTTGCGCAAAGCCGGGGGGTGTCTATCAATGCCGTGGTAGGCGATATTATGGGTGATCCCACGGGGCAATTTGATGTTGTGATTGTCTCATTTATGCATTTTTACCGTGATGATCATCTGCGTTTTGTTGACCATATCCATAAAGCCGTAGCACCTGGCGGACTTCTGGCCCTTGAAGGGTATTCCCTTGACCAGATCCCATTGGCCTCAGGTGGGCCGAAATCGCCAGATATGCTTTACACACGTGAGCAACTTAAAAAAGATTTTGCCGTACTTGATATTCTGCTTATCCAAGACGCCAAACGCTGTCTAAATGAGGGGCCAAGACATCAAGGTGAGGCTGCAACCATCCAATTGATAGCCAGAAAAGGTATTGAACAATGAGCAATGGGTTTTCCCTTAGCCGTGAGATAATCTGGCACATCACTTGTGGGGAATGTGGTTTTTACTGGACTTACCCCACCATGCAAACTGATGAAAAACTAACTGACAGAAAATGGCATTGCCCTCTCTGTGGCAAATCTGGACAAGCAAAGGAAATCGCTGATCAGGTCAAATGCAATGAAGACTAGCCCTGCCAGCCGCAAACCGCTTAATCCAAAGCTTGGTATTATCCTAATTCTTCTTGCGATGTTCTGTTTTGCCTCAATGGACGGAATGTCAAAATATCTTGGACAGCGCTACGATATCGTTGGTGTCGTCATGATACGTATGTGGTTTTTTGCCCTTTTTGTGATTGGCTGGAGCGCCATGAAACCCGGTGGCATAAAAGCTGTGGCAAAAACAGACCAGCTGTTAGTCCAGATTATAAGAGGCACCATCCTCACTTTACAAATCTGTGTGATTGTCACCTCATTTGTTGTTGTTGGCTTAGCCCAGACCCATGCTATTTTTGCTTGCTATCCTTTACTTGTTGTTTTGCTTTCCATTATCTTTTTGCGTGAACGCGTAGGATGGCAACGCCTAACCGCTATTGTTGTCGGCTGTCTTGGGGTGCTGTTGATTATCCAACCTGGGACGAGCGTTTTTCAGCCAGAGGCATTAATCGCTGTCCTGGCAACCTTGGGCTTTGCCTCATATAATGTGTTGACTCGCTATGTGGCCCGTAAAGATTTATCGGATACCAGTTTTTTTTGGACAGGCATTACGGCTGGCATATTGATGAGTTTTATTGGTCCATTTTTCTGGACACCTATTCGCATGGAAGACTGGTTCATTCTGTTCATGTTATGCTTGACGAGTATGGTTGGTCACTTCTTGATGATCCGCGCACTTGAGGTCGCCGAAACCACCACACTTCAACCTTTTACCCTGCTTCAGATTGTATATAGCACCATTATTGGGTTGGTTTTGTTTAAAGAGGTGGTTAGCCCTCATGTTTTTGTTGGGGCTGGGATTATCATTGCTTCTGGGCTATTTGCGTTTTGGCGCGAAGCAAGGGTAAAAAACCGTCCGTATGTTCTAGAACAAAATTAACAAAATCTTATGCCCTCTTACACCTCTATATAGACAGGTTCATGATAATTTATTAATGTTCGAAACATTGCTATTATTCTAATCATTCCCCGCGAAAGTGAGCATTTACATGACAATAGATATGGAACATTTTACGCCTCTGGCTTCGTTGGCTGGGGGTATTTTGATTGGCCTTGCAGCCTTGATCCTCATGGCGATGAATGGCCGTGTTATGGGTATCAGTGGTATTCTTGGTGATGCGTTTTTAAACAACCCTATTTCAGGACTTTGGCGCTGGGCTTTCCTTGGTGGAACCTTGGTGTCACCATTTGTCTATCTGTTATGGGCAGAAGAGCTTCTTCCTAGACCCGTTGCCGCTGGCTCAACTTTGCTGATTGGTGGTTTTTTGGTTGGATTAGGTTCTGCGATTGGCTCAGGTTGCACATCAGGTCATGGCATTTGCGGATTAGCTAGATTTTCACTGAGGTCATTTGTTGCCGTGATGGTCTTTATGATTAGCGCCATTATCACCGTCTATTTGATGCCTCATGGCGCGTAAGGAGATTTTAACATGGCTTTAATAACAGCACTTATCTCTGGGATTATTTTTGGTGTTGGCCTGGCGCTAGGGGGAATGCTTGATCCTTCTAAAGTCGTGGGCTTTCTTGATTTATTTGGGGTCTGGGATCCGTCACTGGCCTTTGTCATGGGCGGCGGTGTGATTATCAATGTGATCGGACATCAGATTATCGCGCGGCGCAGTCGCCCTATTTGCGATAACCAGTTTCATTTACCAATGACAAAAACCATTACCTTGCCCCTGATTATTGGGTCCGTTCTGTTTGGGATTGGCTGGGGTGTCACAGGGCTTTGCCCAGGTCCTGCGGTTGCATCAACCTTTGTCAATATTGATACCGGGATATCATTTATTGTGGCGGTTATTGCTGGTTTAGTGATTGGTAAGATCGTTCTCAAACAGCTCCGGCCAGCGTGATAAGAACCTAGCCTTATTTGCATTGGATAACACCACGAGGAAGCGCTCTTCTGTCGCTTCCTCATTTTTTTGGCTTTCTAGAATATGTCCATGTTCATGAAGCCATGCCCTTACATCTCCCTGAAAAAAGGGAACAGCGATGCTTAGCGTAGTTTCTGTTCGTGCTAAAAACGCCTCAATACTGTTATTGAGATCATCAAAGCCGCTTTTTTCTAGGGCTGATACCATTACTGCATGAGGATAGCGTTGAAATAACCCCGTCAGCATATCGTTATCTTTAATCTGATCCATTTTGTTAAAGACATGAATGGTTCGACGTGCTTGCTCTTCGTCATCTAGCCCTAATGAGGCAATCACCTGTTCCACATCTTCAGCTTCATCAAGTGCCATTGGTGATGAGGCATCATGAACATGAATTAACACATCCGCCTCAACCACTTCTTCTAGGGTGCTTTTAAAAGCTTCGACTAATTCTGTGGGCAGATGACTAATAAAACCAACAGTATCTGCCAGTATCACTGGGCGACCACTTGTTAGGCGCAGCCCTCTCATGGTCGGGTCAAGCGTGGCAAACAGCATATCTTTAGACAACACATCTGCCCCTGTCAGCACATTGAATAAGGTAGATTTGCCAGCGTTAGTATAACCAACAAGGGCAAGAGTTGGCGTTTCGTTGCGCTGGCGGTTCTGGCGTTGAATGTGGCGAGTGCGTTCTACCTCTTTGAGTTCCGCCTTAATGCGCAAAATCTGATCATCCAGCATGCGCCTATCGAGTTCAATCTGCCTCTCTCCGGGGCCGCCAAGAAAGCCGCCGCCACCACGCTGGCGTTCCAAATGCGTCCAACTGCGCACTAGACGACTTCGTTGAAATGTCAGCGCCGCTAATTCCACCTGAAGACGACCAGCACTTGTGCTGGCTCGTTCACCAAAAATCTCTAGGATCAGGGCGGTGCGATCAATCACCTTACAAGACAGCTTTTGTTCCAGATTGCGTTGCTGAACAGGCGACAGGCTTGAATTAATAACAATCAGGCAATCTTCATCAGCATGAAGTGCGATATTTTCAATGACCCCCTCACCGATCAAGGTCGCAGCGCGTGGAGTATTCACACGAATATTCATGGCCTGATCAACAGGCAGGCCGATAGCCTCAACCAATCGCACCGCTTCTGCCAGCATCATTTCCGGAGGGCGCGTAGACATATCCATCCGTAATTCAGGATGAATAACAATGGCTCGGCTAATCCCCATCAGGTCAGCTTACTAGACAAAACAAACATATTTGAGATAGAAAACATGTTCAGGTTATAATCAAGGAATACAAAACACGCTATGGATAAAATCACAAAAACCCGCATTCGTGTGGATGTGTTTTCAGATATCATCTGCCCATGGTGTTATATTGGATGGAAACGATTAGAAGATGCCGTTCGCACCCATCAAAAGGTCAGTTTGGATATCCACTGGCGCGCGTTTTTGCTTAATCCCGGAATGCCGGCCGAAGGCATGGACAGGCAAGTTTATATTCAGACTAAATTTGGTCAGGCGGGTGAGAGTTTTTATTCCCGCATTGCTGATGTTGGACGGCAAGTTGGCATAGCCTTTGATTTTCAAGCGATTAAACGCACCCCTGACAGTCGTCCTGCGCACCATTTGATTAAAGCCGCCGGCGACCAAGCCCACACCATAAAATT
>JAQCJL010000066.1 GCA_027593125.1 Pseudomonadota bacterium
CGGGATCGAGTCCCCCATGCACTGGACCAATGAATTCGGTGTTAGCAACAACCCTTAGTTCCGTTTATCTGGCGATGCGTCATATCTTTCCTGAAGTGCCCATTAGCTCCGGGGCATTTGAACCTCTTGAGGTGGTCGGTGTTGAAAACACATTCCTTGATGCCCGTTATCCCAGACCGGTTTCTGGCTGTGCAGCAGAAGTGTCACAGCGCATCGCCGAAGCGGTATTCGCCGCACTTGTTAACCCTCTGCCAGATCGGGTGACGGCGGCTCCAGCAGGCACAAGTGGTAACTTTGCTCTTGGCGGTTATAACGCGGAAAAGAAACAAGATTTTGTAATGTATCAACTGTCGGGTGGGGGCTATGGTGGCAATGCGGATCATGATGGATTGGCAAATGGCTGTTCTACGATCGGTATCTCCAAAGCCCCGCCAGTTGAGATTATGGAACAAGCTTTTCCGGTGTTGTATCATCGCTATGCTCTGCGCGAAGGATCAGGTGGGGCAGGTTTTCATCGGGGCGGCTTTGGCTTAGAGTATGAGGTAGAATTGCGCCATGCTGAGGCGAGGGCAAGTTTTGTGATGGATCATGGTCGCTATGGCCCACAAGGGGTTTTAGGCGGTAAGGATGGGGCGTTAAATCAGGTAACCGTTTGGCGTGATGGTGTGCCACATACACCACCGCATCTTTCAAAACAACAGGATATCCCCCTTAAATCCGGTGATCGGGTTGTTGTCGCGACACCTGGCGGTGGCGGATATGGCGACCCCTTTCATCGCGATCCGCAAGCGGTGCTTAGGGATGTCATGTTGGAACGCTATTCTGTTGCTCAGGCAAAGGATTGGTTTGGTGTGGTCATTGCGGATAATGGCACGGAAATTGATGACGCCGCCACCCAAACATTGCGAAAACTGTGACCTGAAAATATGCCCAAAAGGGGCGTGAAAGCCTATTGACGCGCCATAGCATTACTCTAATCTATCCTGATTCAAGTGACGCAAAGCCCTAACGATATAAATTCTTTAGGGATGACGCGATGAATAGTGTTGTCAGGAGATGATATGAATACCCATAATCATGATGCGTTTACGCTAAACATTCTCATATCTGCGGTATTTCTGGTCATGTCTAGGCTTCATATAGGCATTAGCCAGTCGCAATCAGATATGGTGATGATTTGTGGTCAGACCTAAACAGGAACCGATAACAAAGGAAGGCACATCATGAAGCTGCAAGATTGTGAAGTTTTTGTTGTAGGTAATCCGCCACCCGGATTTGGTGGCCGTTATTTCATCTTTGTGAAACTGGTCACAGATAATGGCATTGTTGGTTATGGCGAATGTTATGTGGCGACAGTAGGACCGCATACCGTTGCCCATATCATCCGCGATATTTTTGCTCGCCATATCCAAGGTACCGATCCCCATCAGATTGAGGTGATGGGCAGAAGGGTTCATGGGTCTGGTTTCACGCATCGCCCGGATGTTACGATGATGGGGGCCTGGAGCGGGCTGGAAATGGCCTGTTGGGATATTATCGGCAAGGCAGCAGATCAGCCTGTACATAATTTGATTGGGGGTAAGGTAAGAGAACGCCTAAGAAGCTATACTTATATTTATCCTGATGCGGATGATATCAAAAACAGTGAGGCAAAAGGCCAAAACCCCAAGGCTTATTGTGATCCCGAAGTCGCGGCTAATCGGGCTGCTATGTATCTGAATAAAGGCTTTACAGCATTGAAATTTGATCCTGCTGGCCCTTACACCATCTATGATGGGCGGCAACCAGATCAGGAATATTTGAACCTGAGCGTTGCGTTTTGTAAGCACCTGCGCGAGGCAGTTGGGGATAAAGCTGATTTGCTATTTGGCACTCATGGGCAATTTTCGGTATCAGGGGCGAAACGCATGGCGCGTGCCATTGCCCCTTATGACCCGTTGTGGTTTGAGGAACCAACGCCGCCAGATATGCCAGAACGCATGGCAGAGGTTGCCCAAGCGACTAGCATCCCTATTGCCACAGGGGAAAGATTGACCACAAGGTTTGAGTTTGGGCGTGTGTTGGCCCATAGTGCGGCCTCTATCCTGCAGATGAATCTTGGCCGTGTTGGCGGCATTCTTGAGGCGAGGAAAATTGCTGCGATGGCAGAGGTGCATTATGCTCAAATTGCCCCGCATTTGTATTGTGGGCCAATTGTGGGCGCAGCAAATGTTCAGGTTGCGGCAGCATCACCAAATTTCCTGATCCTTGAGAGCATTGAGGAATGGGGCGGTTTTCACGCAGATATTATAACCACGCCAATGCGGATGGAAGATGGCTATGTGATTGTTCCTGATGCCCCCGGGCTTGGTGTTGAACTGAATGAGGAAGTTGCCCGAAATCATCCCTATGATGGGGATAAACTGCATCTTGAGATGACCACTGAGCCGTTTGATCAACCGCCACGAGAACGATAACGCCAGAAAAGATATGAAGCCTAGGAGAGAAGAAGATCATGTCCAGCTATCATCAGGCCATAAAGGCAAGCCCACGTAACACGCCATGGATTGATTTAAGATCAGATACCGTGACCACACCGGGGCCAGATATGCGCCAAGTCATGGCAAACGCCGAGGTTGGAGATGATGTTTATGATGATGATCCCACGGTGAACTTATTGCAAGACCGTTTGGCAGAAATGCTGGGCAAAGAGGCTGGATTGCTTATGGCTTCTGGCACAATGAGTAATCTGTCAGCGATGCTATCGCATTGTGGCCGTGGTGATGAGATTATTACCGCCAAGCAATATCATGTCTTTTCAGATGAGGCTGGTGGCGCAGCTATTGTGGGCGGTATTATGTTTGAAACCCTTGAGACCAGCGCTGATGGCGCGCTAGAGCCTGATGCTATTCGTGGGGCCATTAAACCAGATGATATTCATTGCCCTGTCAGCCGGTTGCTCTGTCTTGAAAACACGCATCACGGTAAAGCCATTGCATTAGACCGGATGCAGGCGGCGGCAGACGCAGGTCGGGCAGCAGGAATGCAAGTGCATCTTGACGGCGCGCGGTTTTTCAATGCGGTAAAAGCACTAAATATTTCTCCGGCTGATCTGGCAGGGGTCGCTGATACGGTGTCCATATGCTTATCAAAAGGATTAGGCACACCTGCTGGTTCTGTTCTGGTTGGGCCGCAAGAAATGATTAATAAAGCAAAGCGCATCCGAAAGTTTCTTGGCGGCGGTATGCGTCAGGTTGGGGTGCTAGCGGCGGCAGGGCTTTATGCGCTTGATCACCATATTGAGCGTTTAACCGATGATCATAACCGAGCGGCTGAATTAGCGGCCTATTTATCCGCGATGGATGGATTGGCGATTGAGACCGCAACAAATATGATCTTTATCTCTTCTCAGTCATCTCAGCCCATAGATGCTCATCATCTGGCCAAAGTGCTTGCAGATCATGGTGTGCTGATAACTCCGGGGGATGCATCCACGCGGTTAGTGATGCATCTTGAGGTCGATGATCATGCCATGGAAACCATTAAAGCGGCGTTTCAAGATTGGTATGAAAGTCAGTCAGGGAACTAGACTGCTGACCAAAATTAAGGATGAAACACATGACTGATATTATCTCTTATCTGCATGACACCACATGGCAGGATATTCCCAAACAAGCAAAGCATAGCGCCTACCGATCATTGATGGACACAATCGGCGTTTCTGCCGCCGCATCAAAAACCAGGTTATCCGAAATCATTACCGCCCATGCGGTGCGAATGTTTGGCGGTGATCAATCAGGTATATGGTGGAGTGGTAACACCGCAAGTCCGGTTGGGGCGGCCTTAGCTAATGGCATGACGATTGATGCGGTTGATGCCCATGATGGACAGAAATTGACTAAGGGTCATATAGGGTGTGGATTGATCCCCGGGCTTTTGGCAATTGCACAGGCAGAAGGCAAGCTGAACAGCGAAGAGATTATGACCGCACTTGTCATTGGTTATGAGTTTGGCGCAAGGGCAGGGATTAGCCTTCATGCCAGCGTTAAGGATTATCATACCTCAGGGGCATGGATTGCGGTTACTGTGGCGGCGATTGGCGCGCGTCTGATGGGAATGGATGCGGAAAAAACACGCCATGCCATGGGAATTGCGGAATATCATGGGCCTCGAAGCCAGATGATGCGGTGTATAGATTTTCCTACCATGGTAAAAGATGGCTCTGGATGGGGTGCTATGTCTGGGGTTAGTGCAGCCTATTTGGCGGCTGATGGGTTCACTGGTGCCCCAGCAATCAGCGTAGAAGCTGATGGAGTATCGCAATATTGGTCTGATCTTGGTCAGCATCATTATATGAACGAACAATATATTAAACTCTATCCCGTGTGCCGCTGGGCTCAACCTGCGGTAGAGGCGGTGCTAGGGCTAGTGAAACAACACGCCATCACCCCAGATCAGATCGCCGCCATTCATGTGGAAAGTTTTGATGAGGCGGTGCGTTTATGTGCGATGGCAGAAACCACCGAAGAGGCGCAATATTCCTTGCCGTTTTCGGTTGCCGCCGCCGCCTTGCGTGGCACTATTGGGATCAGTGAGATTTCGGATCAAGGGCTGAAAGATCGTGATATTCAAGCCATGGCACGAAAGGTTCGGATTACCCATTGCGATGAATTTAACGCCTGTTTTCCTCGACAACGTATTGCACGCGTCACTATCCAGACACAGGATGGACAGCATCTCGTCTCACCCCCAACCGAAGCCAGAGGAGACCCAGAAGAAGCCGTCAGTGATGATATTATTCGGGAAAAATTCAGAAATATGGCTAGACAAAGATGTGATGATCAACATTGTCAGGAACTTGAGCAAGCCCTTGGAAACTGCCAAAACCTTCCAGATATTGATGCTCTCTTAAGGCTTATGTGATCAACAGAGATGGGTTGAAAAGAAAAACATCTTCACGACAAAATAACTTTGGGTTATACTAAATGAAATCATGAAATCTTATTTGCATGGAGTAATTTTTGGCTGATGAAGCATTTCTCGATCCGTCTGATCGCTATGGTCTGCCTGGCTGGACTTATTTTAACACTGATCTCTTTGAGATTGAGGCGGAATCCCTATTTCGCCGCCACTGGCAATTGGTCTGTCACGCTAGCGACCTGCCAGAAAAGGGGCAGTTTTTAACCTTTGATCTCGTGGATGAGCGCGCGCTCATTATCCGTGGTGATGACGGTGTGATTAGGGCATTTCACAACCTTTGTCGGCATCGTGGCTCACGGGTGGTCTCAGAGGAATCCGGCATCTGCAAAAAAGCGATTGTCTGTCCTTTTCATGGTTGGAGCTTTAATCTCGATGGCACTTTGCGTGGCCCTGCCCAACCGCGTACACTGCCAAATCTTGACCCTGTGGAATGGGGCTTAAAGCCGATTGAAAGTGAAATATGGAACGGCTTTGTCTTTATCCGATTTAAGCCCGGTGACCAGCCCTCTGTGCGTGAGATATTAGCGCCGCATGATGAGCTAGTGAAAAATCATCGTCTAGGGGATTTGGTAGCGTGCCAAGCGCCAACCGTTAGTGAGACTTGGGCGGTAAACTGGAAAGCCATTCGGGATGTGGATAACGAAGGCTATCATGTGCCAATGGCTCATCCGGGGCTACAAGACCTCTATGGGAAAGATTATGTGGATTGTAATCTGATTGGCGATACCTCGCTGTCTATTGGGAATTTTAATGAAACCCCGGGGTCATTATGGTCGGTGAAACTTTACCGAAAAATGATTGAACATTTACCTAAACCATGGGCTTCCTTGCCTAAGGCTTGGGTGTATCTGAATATTTTTCCCAATCAAGTGATCGGGCTATACCCAGACAGCGTGATGTTCTATCAGGACATTCCCATTTCGGTTAACGAAAGCCGACAGCGTTATGCGCTTTATGCTCGCCTGGATGAAGATCGGGTGACACGCGCGGCACGGAAACTGTCTTGTCGCATTGATAAGATCACGGGCATTGAGGATATGCAACTGATTGAATGGACTTACGAAGCCATGCGATCTAGTGCTTTTGACGGCATTATGTTATCAGAACTGGAATCTGGTGTCGGGCAATACCACAATCGGCTGAAATCGATGTTTCCAGTGATGCGTCAGTCGGATGAACCATCGGCAGAAGATATGGCAAATTATCGTCAGGAGCTTTCCTAACTAACGACTAACTGACAGAGCAACTAACACAAAAAAATATATTATTCTTTTAACTAGATTTCTTATCATAATATAGAGATAATCACTTACTATCTTTATGAAATCTTAAGGGTATTCATGTCAGCCGTTGGAACATTAAGGTCAAAAATTAAAAGCTCTGTACCAGGATGGCGATTAATTGGTGGGCCATTTTTATTTGGGTTTCTACTTTTGCTTACGCCATTGCTGCTTATGATTCTGCTCAGCTTTTGGACGCAAAATTATCTCAAGCTTGATCGTACCTTCACGATCAATAATTATGTCGAGGTATTTTCACATCCTGTCTATTTCACACTGATTAAACGATCGCTTAATATTTCGCTTTTGGTTACCCTAACAACGGTTTTGCTTGCTTTTCCTGTTGCGTATTATATTTCGTTTTATGGCGGTAAGCGAAAAGCTTTTTTACTTTTTCTGATCACTATTCCGTTTTGGACAAGCTATTTATTAAGAATATTTTTGTGGAAAATTATTCTTGGATATAATGGGGTTATTAATTCTGGCCTTATGTCCTTAAATATTATTGAAGAGCCTTTGTCATTTATACTTTATAATAGCAATGCCGTGGTGTTAGCATTAGCTCATGCTTATGCACCCTTTGCTATTTTGCCAATTTTTGTCTCTCTAGAAAAAATTGATCGTTCACTTCTCGAGGCTGGACGTGATCTTGGTGATTCGGCTTTGCGAAGCTTCTTTCATATTACGCTACCGTTAGCGATGCCTGGATTAATTGCTGCGGCTTTGATTATCTTTATTCCTACAATTGGTGATTATGTTACTCCGCGATTGGTAGGGGGGACTGATGGATTAATGATTGCCAATATGATCCAAGTGCAGTTTTCTAAGGCGAACAATGCTCCATTAGGGACGGCATTGGCGATTGTTTCGTTAAGTATTGTCGTGTTTATTTCTCTGTTATTTATTCTGATTAACAGAAGATATTTACGGAGACAGGTATGACAAAACGGGCACCACTTTCGCTTCTCATTTTTGTCATAGTCTATTTGTTATTTCTTTATGCACCCGTTGTTCTTTTGCCATTATTTGCCTTTAACGATAGTGCAATAATTGCATTTCCGCTTGATGGTTTTACCATGAAGTGGTTTTGGGCCTTAGGGGAAGAAGAAAGCCTGTTTCGTGCTCTTAAAAACTCTCTAATTATTGCGGTTTCTGCATCCTTGCTTAGTACTTGCTTTGGACTTTTAACCGCAAGGGCCCTTGCGCGACATCAGTTTTTAGGTAAACAAGCAATTTTTGGGCTGATTATGGCACCATTGTTTTTGCCAGAAATTATTATAGGTGTATCCATATTAATCGTATTGATGCAATTAGGTTTAAATCTCAGCATATGGACGGTGATCGCTGGTCATGTGCTTATTGTGACTCCTTTTTCTGTATCTATTTTAACCACTTCCTTCAGTAATATGGATAGAAGCCTAGAAGAGGCTTCACTTGATTTGGGGGAAACCAATTTTGGAACTTTTCGTCGAGTGATTTTGCCTTTGGTGGCGCCAGGGCTGATATCTAGTTTACTGATCGGTTTCACGATTTCTTTGGATGAATTTGTGATTGCCTTTTTCCTTACAGGAACGGATCCGACCTTACCTGTTTATATTTGGTCGATGCTTCGCTTCCCATCTAAATTGCCAACGGTAATGGCACTTGGGTTTGTGCTTTTGGTCATGTCTCTGATTCTGTTAAGTTTGTTTGAATATTTCAGAAGAAGATCAGAAAAATTGACAGGCGGATATGGCAAAACGCAACACCATATAGCTCAAGAGGGAGAATAACATGGCTTCACCCAGCCCAAAAAAACAAACCAATGTCCCATCAATGGTTAAGTTGTCAGGAATACGCAAAAGCTTCACCGATGTGGAGGTGGTCAAGGGTGTAGATTTGGATATAGGTAAGGGAGAATTCTTTTCTCTGCTTGGTCCCTCAGGATGTGGCAAAACAACCTTGTTACGCATGATTGCAGGATTTGAATCCGCTAACGAGGGTATCATTTCGATCAATGGCGAACAGATGAATAAAGTTGACGCTAATGAGCGGCCTACGAATATGGTTTTTCAATCTTACGCTATTTTTCCTCATCTTAATGTTGCTCAAAATGTAGCCTATGGTCTCAAAAAGCTGGGGCTATCTAAAGATGAGATGAAGAAAAAAGTAGATGAGATGCTAAAACTAGTTGACCTTGATGGGTATCAGGAAAGGCAATCATATGCTCTATCTGGTGGCCAGAGACAACGGGTTGCCTTGGCGCGTGCGCTCATAATGGAGCCAAAAGTATTGCTATTGGATGAACCCCTATCCGCTCTTGATAAAAAACTACGTGAGCATATGCAACAGGAGTTGCGTCGACTTCAGAGAACTTTAGGCATTACTTTTATTCTTGTTACACATGATCAGGAAGAAGCTTTGATTATGAGTGACCGAATCGCCGTAATGTTTGATGGAAAGATCGCGCAAGTTGGAACGCCAAGGGAAATCTATGAGCGGCCAGTTAGCCAAAGGGTAGCATCTTTTATAGGTGTTATGAATTTTCTCAAAGGGGATCTTAACGGCAAAACAGAAAAAGGCATAAGTATAACCTCTGATATGTTTGGTGAAATAATGCTTGATGCTAACCAAATGCCATCACCTCTTGAACCCGGAGCCGTCACTATCGGTATTCGTCCAGAAATGATGAGCGTTTTATACCGTGACAGTGATGCCGCAGATAACCGACTAACTGTCAAAGTTACCAGTGTGGATTACTATGGGGATATGACTTTCTATGCGGTTTCCATTCCAAAATCAGAAAATCACTTATCCGTATGTATGAGAAATACGGTAGGGCGCCATGTCTATCAATTAGATGATGACATTGTAATTGGCTGGAGCAACGCCTCAATGGTGGTCTTAAGATAGGTATTTTCACCTAAGTCTTTAAAAAAAAGAGCCTCATCATGTGAGGCTCTCTTCGTTATATTAGTTATTCTGGCTGATCTTAGAAACCTGCTTTTATCAGCTCAAATTCGGACACCATTTTTTCTCGTAATGCAGGTGCGGCAGGTGACTGCCAAAGGGTGTTTTCAGAATAGCTTTCTAGCGTTCCAAACCCTGCATCTGCACCATATTTTTCCATGACTGGTGCCAAGGAATGACCATAGCCCCACTCATTAACGATATAGGCACCTGATTCTTC
>JAQCJL010000067.1 GCA_027593125.1 Pseudomonadota bacterium
AAACCTCATTGATGCTATTTGGCAGGATAAACATGTCCCCCATATCAGCTTGGCATGGAATGTTGATAAAGCCTATCACGGCTGTGAACGCAGAGATAAAATCGCCGCAGTAACAGATCAAATGGCGTCGGCAGGGGCAGATTGCCTGCTGATTAGTGATCCAACTGAATTAGCTTGGCTCTTGAATATTCGTGCGTCGGATTTGGAAAACACGCCTGTGATGCTTGCCTTTGCGATCATAAGCGCGCTAGGCGACATCACGATTTTCCATGACCCTAAGGCGTTAGCTGAAGTAAGCAAAGCTCATATCACAATCAGGCCAGCAAAAGATTTGATGCCGTCATTACAGCAATATCATGGTCAGACTGTCTGGGTTGATCCTGCGCATTGCCCTTTTGGAATAAGCGATAGCTTGTCAAACGCAGGGGCAAAACTGCTCAGCAAACCGGGGCCTATCACCCCATTAAAAGCCATTAAAAATACGGTTGAAGCAGACGGATTTCGGTCAGCCCATCAAAGGGATGCGGTGGCAAAGATACGCTTTTTGGCATGGCTAGATGATGCCGCGTCTGATGGAAATCTAACTGAGATGGCGGCAGCAGAAAAATTGCAATCCTTCCGGCGTCAAGTCAGTGGCTATCTAGGTGATAGTTTTGGAACCATTTCTGCTTGCGGGGAACATGGTGCGATTGTGCATTACCGTGCCACAGAACGGACTAACGCTTTACTTGCCCCAAATAGCCTATATCTGGTGGATTCCGGTGGGCAATATCATGACGCAACTACAGATATTACACGCACCGTTTTCATCGGTCAGACCATTAACAATGCCCCAGAGGAGGCGGCGTTTTGTTATACATCAGTATTAAAAGCGCATATCGCCCTTGATCAACAGAGCTTTCCCCAAGGCATAACAGGGGTGCAACTTGATGCGATTGCGCGTCAACCTTTATGGAATGTTGGATTGGATTTTGCTCATGGCACAGGCCATGGGGTAGGATGCTGTTTGAGCGTTCATGAAGGCCCAGCAAATATCTCACCGCGTGGGCAGGTAAAAATCGAAGCAGGAATGGTGCTGTCAAATGAACCAGGGTATTATCGTGATGGGGCTTTTGGTATCAGGTTAGAAAACCTCTTATTAGTCATAGACAATGATGACGATACTAAGAGTGATCTTGGTTTTGAGCATCTGACCCTAGTGCCTTTTGACCGCCGGTTGATCAGGGTTGATCTGTTATCAGATGATGAATGGCAATGGGTTAACCGCTACCACCATGAGGTTAAGGAAAACATCGCCCCCTTAATCGCCAAGATTGATGACAGGGCAGAACGTGATCATGTGATGGCATGGCTTAACGCAGCTACTGCGCCAATCTCTAAAAAATAAAGCTGGAGGCTTGGGGTCAGGCTATTCGCTTGATGAGGCTTGGGTTAGGGCAATCCAAGCATCCTCATCTAATATGGTGAGTCCTAATTCTGCGGCTTTCCGAGCTTTGCTTCCGGCGTCAGCACCGATGACGACATAATCGGTTTTTGCTGAAACAGAACCGGCGACTTTAGCGCCTAGCAATTCAGCTTTGGCTTTGGCTTCGGCTCGGCTCATCTGTGAAAGGGTGCCAGTAAAAACAACCGTTTTTCCTGCAACGGGACTATTGGTGGCAACCGCTTCTGGTGGGATCACTGTGATTTGATCCAACAACCTCATCAAGGCAAGGCGATTATGATCATCATGGAAAAATCGGATCAGATCTTGCGCCATGCTATCCCCGATCTGATCAATACCAATGAACTCTTCCCATGCTGCATTATCTTGGCCAATAGCTGCTTCTGCGGTTGCCATTAACTGATCTATTGACCCAAAATGCCTGGCTAGCAAAAGCCCTGTGGCTTGACCAATTTGACGAATGCCAAGGGCGTAAATCAACCGTTCAAGCGGGATTTGTCGCCTTTGCTCAATTGCTGCCAGAAGATTATTAACAGAGACTTCACCCCAACCTGCCCGTTTAGACAAAGCAGCTTTATGTTCTGATAAGCGAAAGATATCGGCAGGCTCTTTCAGCAGGTTATCTTGATGCAATTCTGCGATTATTTTTGCCCCTAAGCCTTCGATATCAAAAGCATCACGGCTAACAAAATGTCTTAAGCGTTCCAGCAATTGGGCCGGACAGGACAGTTGCCCCACACATCGCCGTACCGCTTCACCTTCAGGCCTTATCGCAGGCGATCCGCAAGACGGGCAAAGCTTTGGATAGACAAAAGGAGTTTCTTGTCCATCACGGATTGAAGCATTCACGCTTAAGACTTGGGGGATAACATCCCCCGCGCGCTGTATCTGAACCAAATCACCAACGCGGATATCTTTGTCTTTGATATAATCTTCGTTGTGAAGCGTGGCGTTAGATACCACAACACCGCCAACAGTGACCGGCGCAAGCCTTGCCACGGGCGTAAGAGCGCCGGTTCGTCCCACTTGAATATCAATGCCTAGAATGCGGGTTTCCGCCTTTTCTGCAGGGAATTTATGGGCAATGGCCCAGCGCGGTGAACGACTGACTTGTCCTAACCGATTTTGATAATCCAGACGATCGACTTTATAGACAACGCCATCAATGTCATAGTCCAGATCAGGGCGAGCAGACTCAATGACCCGATAATGCTCAAGTGCTTCTGCTATGGTTTCTGCCCTATGAGAATAAGGGTTGATTTTAAAACCCCAGCGTTTGAGCTGATCGAGATAGTCATGGTGGCTGGTAACCTTCCATGCGCTCATTTCACCAGCAGCATAAGCAAAAAAACGCAGAGGACGATCAGCGGTAATGCTTGCGTCTTTTTGGCGAAGCGATCCGGCGGCCGCATTTCTAGGATTAGCAAAAACTTTGCCGCCTTTTTTCTCTTGTGCCATATTTAACGCCTGAAAATCCGCTTTTGTCATGAAAATCTCACCACGAACTTCGGCAATCTCTAGATCACAATTCTGCAACTGTTGGGGAATATCGCTGATGGTGCGGATATTGGCTGTGACCTCTTCGCCCTCAATTCCATCACCGCGCGTAATGCCAGCAACTAATTGCTGGTTTTCATAGCGAAGGGAAATGGACAATCCATCAATTTTTGGTTCAACCGAATAGGCGAAGTTTTCCTCAGGGGACAGATTAAGAAAGCGTTTCACGCGATGATCAAAATCTCTGGCCTCAGCATCGTCAAAGGCATTGGATAGGGATAGCATCGGCACATGGTGACGACGTTTAGTGAATTGCGCGCCAGGAGCGGCACCAACCTGATGTGATGGGCTATCTAGTCGGATAAGATGCGGAAAGATAGTTTCAATATCCTGATTGCGTCTGACCATCAGATCAAAATCAGCGTCTGCGATCTCTGGGGCATCTTCGCTATGATAGCGTTTGTTATGATAATGGATATCAAGAGCCAGTTGTTCCAGCTCGGCACGTGCTTCATCCTCTGTTAAATCCGTAACAGGTTTAGACGAAATGACCATCTTAACCTTCCAACAAACGCCGCGCTGCGGCCTTGGCTTCATCTGTGATCTTCTCACCTGCCAGCATCCGGCTTAATTCCTCAACACGCTCATCCTGATCCAGCATGGCGGTTGTTGATATAGCCCCGTTTTCTGCTACGGATTTACTGATCCGGTAATGATGCTTGCCTCTAGCGGCCACTTGGGGGGAGTGGGTAATAACGATAGATTGGGTTTGCTCACCCAGCCGGGCTAGGCGACTTCCCACGGATGACGCCACTGCGCCGCCAACTCCGGCGTCCACCTCATCAAAGATAAGCGTTGCTGGGGCTTCACTATCTGCTAACACCACTTTAAGCGCTAAAAGAAAACGGGCTAATTCTCCTCCTGATGCGATCTGGTCAATCGCCGCTTCGGCCATGCCAGGATTAGTGCTAGCCTCAAACCGGATGGCATCACCCCCGCGTGGGCCATAATGCTGTTCTGACATTGGCGTAACCTTGGTGATAAACCGCGCTTGTTCTAGTTTAAGCGGCGGCAGTTCCGCCATGATCAGGGCATCTAGCTTGCTGGCCGCACTCTGGCGTGAAAGGCTAATCGCCTCTCTAGCAGCGTTATACATTGCGGCAGCATCATCGCGTGCTTTGGCTAATTTGCCTAAATCCCCAGCTTTGTCTTCTAATGAAGCAAGGCGCTGGCGCAGATCATCATGCAAGGCCAGTAAATGATCTGCCTCAACCTCATGCTTTCGGGCTTGTTGGCGCAAGTCATGCAAACGGTCATCCACAGCGATCATACGATTAGGATCACCCTCAAGATTAGCTTGAGCGGTTGATAAGGCTCTTTCCACCTCACTGATTTCTACCTCTGCTCGTTCAAGCGCGGCTTCGATATCATTAGTCAGAGAACCAGCAACATCACTTATGCGACTGATTTGGCGGCTAGATTGGGCAATCTGGCTGAGGGCGCCAGAATCACCATTGATCAGATGATCTACTTGGCTGAGTGCATCAGCAATTCGGGTGACATTTGCCAACACATCGCGTTCTTCCATCAGCTTGCTTTCTTCATTGTCCTCAGGAGCAAGCTGATCAAGCTGTTCAACCGCTTCTTTGAGCCAAGCGGCATTAGCTTCGGCGTCTTTTCGGGCAGCGGCAGCGGTTTCATACTGGGTGGTGGCGTCTTGCCATCCTTGCCAAGTGTTGCGGCAGGCAAGTAACAGATCATTATGGTTTGCGAAACGGTCTAATAATACACCATGCGTGCTTAAATCCAGCAATCCCCGGCCTTCAAATTGGCCTTGAATCTCAACCAAGGCATCACCGCATTCTCGCATCACATTAAGCCCAACGGGCGTATCATTAATTAGTGCTGTTGATTTCCCATCACGCAACCGCCGCCGCATGATCAACTCATGATGCTCATCGCTGTTGGCGTCAATGCCTGCCGCCTCTAATTTATCCCAGACAGGATGTTGTGGGTGAGGGGTAAAGATGGCTGTTACCTCGGCGCTATTTCCAGCAGGCCCGATGAGGCCAAAATTAGCACGGCTTCCTAGAGCAAGGCCTAACGCATCCAGAAGAATAGATTTTCCTGCCCCAGTTTCGCCTGTCAGTACGGTCAAGCCTGATCGGAATTCCAGATCAAGCGCTTCGATCAGCACAACATTGCGAACAGCGAGAAGCGTCAGCATGAATTAAAACCAAGAAGTTGCCCGGCCATAAATTGACCTTAACAATGAGGGATTATAATCCTCAGATGGGTTTTCGATTAGATACGCCATACGTTCTGTCCAAACTGAAGTCGGGAAATTATATTGCAGCACCGCAGCAGAGCGTTCTGCTTCGATATCTAATCCTAAAGCCAGATAGCCTTCTACCATTCGGTATAGCGCTTCAGGTACTTGATTTGAGGTTTCGTATTCGTCAATGACTTTAGCAAACCGGCGCAGGGCAGCATCATAATGACCAGCTTTGAGATAGAATCTGCCCACGGCCATTTCTTTCCCTGCCAAATGGCTCAAAGTTAGGTCTATTTTTAATTGCGCGTCACGAGCATATGTGCTGTTCGGAAAACGGTTCAGCAAGGCCTCAAAGGCCAGTTTAGCTTCAACCGTCATACTAGCGTCACGTTCAACATCGACGATCTGTTCATAATAAGATTGCCCACGAAGATAATAAGCATAATCCACATCTGGATGCGCCGGATTAAGTTCAATAAACCGGTTAAGCGCGGCAATAGCGGCGCCGTAATCATTGCTCTGATAAAGCGCCCACGCGGCCATTAATTGTGATCGGGTTGCCCACATGGAATAGGGGTGCTGTCGCTCAACCTCGTCAAAGAGGGGGGCAGCTTTATGGGGATCTCCATTTACCGCGGTATCAAGGGCTTCGTTGTAAAGCTCCTCGGCAGGGCGTTCCACTTGTTCAAGGTCGTCTTGGCCACTGGCACATCCCGCAAGGATCAAAAGACAACCGAGCCAGACTAGCAATACATTTTTCTTGAGCTGTTGACGCAAGGACACACTCCATTCCTCAAAGATAAGCCTTGTATACCTTACGATGATGACGGGCGCAATCAAAGCACATTCAGGGAAAACATTCAAAAAATCTTTAACAAAGGCCTAAGCGACTTTTTCCATCGCTTCGCTCAATTCAGACTTAGTGACTAGGATCAAAGCGTCAGGGTCAGAAAATAAGGCTTTTAGAAGTTCGGAGTTCATTCGGTGGCCAGGGCGATTAGCTGTGACATGGCCAATAAGACTATATCCAGCCAGTCGCAGATCACCCAAACAATCAAGGGTTTTATGGCGAACAAATTCATCGGTGTAACGAAGGGGTGTTTCGTTCATCATCTGGCCATCTTTAACGACAATGGCGTTTTCCAAAGATCCCCCAATACCATAACCTGCGGCGCGCATTCTGGAAATATCATCATAAAGGCAAAAGGTTCTGGCTGACGCCAACTCATTACCGAAACTGTTATCATCATGGACATAAAAATATTGCGAAGCACCAATCAAAGGATCGGTAAAATCAATCTTAACAGAAATCTGAAGCATATCCGCAGGGGTAATGCTAAGTTCTGACACGTCGTTTTTAACAGTAATTGGTTTCATGACTTTGAGATAACGGCGTTCTTCTCTTTGAACGGTTGTCCCCGCTTCGGTTAGCATTTCACAAAACCGCAAAGAGCTTCCATCAAAGGCAGGGAGTTCATGTCCAGAAACATCCACATAGGCGTTATCAATTCCAAATCCAGCAAAGGCTGCCATCAAATGCTCAATGGTACCAACAACCGCCCCGTCACTGTTACATATGCTGGTATTTAACGACACATCCGCGACATTACTAATATGGGCAAGGATAGTGGTATCGATGCCGGTTAGATCACTGCGCCGAAATACAATGCCTGTGTTTGCTGGTGCAGGATGAATGGTAAGATCAACAAGTCTAGCGGAATGCAGACCAATACCACTGCGCGTCACGGATTTATTTATGGTGTTTTGAAATTCAATCACGATCTATCCCATTGCTCTTATTACAAAATATGGATTTTCGTGAGAGGGGCAAATCACAATTGGTTACCGATTGTTGCAGATCGGTAACCAATCAATAATGATGATCATACCAAAGCGTTATTTAGTTTGCCTGACGGCGTAGAAACGCAGGTATTTCGAGATCAAACTCACTGTTCTGGTTGTTCATATCCAGTTCAGGTTCTTCAGCGTCCGTGTTCAAATGAATTTGATCATGACTGTCCGGAGTTGCTTGATGCTCTTCGTTTTCTGAGGTTAGCATCGTTTTGTCATCGGCCCAGCTTACGATAGGGTCAATTTTTTGTGCCGGCATGGTTTCCACTTTAGCTTCTGAATCCTCTTTCAGATCCGTTTTCGCTTCTGTAGGCTTAGAAGAGAACATCCGGGTAATATGCCGCATCAGGCTAGTGCTTTCAGCTTGTTGAGGTGAGTCTTCACTAGGAATATCAACCGTTTTGCCAAGGGTGAAGGGCTCTTCCTCTATTTGCTCTTCAGTTGGGACAAAAGCCTCAGCCGTTGTGTTTATTTCATCAGAGGACGAGGTTTCAATAGCTGAAGTGTCCGTTTCGGCTGTTGCTTCTGACACAGGCTCCGATAACGTCATCATGCTGAGCTGATTGTCATCTTCTTCTGTTGCCATATCATTCATATGGTCATCATGAGCAGAGCTTTCCGCCTCAACCATCGCATCAGGATAGTCTGTGGTAGGAAGTGACGAAGCGGTTAAAAGTGAAGCAAAGCCTCTGTCATTGGCCTCTGGTTGGGTTTCCGTAGTGTCTTCGGCTTCGCTCATTGGTGTGGTCTGCTCAACAGGAGAGGTATGAGAGGGCATTACCATCTCTGCTGCTGGTTCAATGACACTTTCAACAACGCCTTCCTTGCGGCGTGTAAGATAGAAAGGGGCAGGGTTTTGTTCGCTTACCTTTGCGGTTGTTGTGATCGTTGCATCTGCCATGCGGTGATGAAATGGGGGGCGTGCCGCTTGGCTTCCGGCTTCCATCCCTGTTGCCACAACGGAAACACGCATCACGCCTTCCATTCTTTCATCTATGATGGCGCCAAAGATGATAATCGCGTCGCTATCTACCTCTTTGCGGATATGGTTTGCGGCTTCATCCGCCTCAAATAAAGTCATATCTGATCCGCCAGTGATGTTGATCAAC
The DNA here is from genome assembly GCA_027593125.1 of Pseudomonadota bacterium. GTDB lineage: Bacteria > Pseudomonadota > Alphaproteobacteria > Puniceispirillales > UBA1172 > UBA12202. The sequence continues at coordinate 8,177 of JAQCJL010000067.1, forward strand.
AGTGCTTGTGCCCCGTGAAGTGTGGTTTCATCCAACAGTGGATTGTGGATGGCGGCTTCGGCTGCGTTGGTTGCCCGACCTTCACCTGACGCTTCGCCAGTCCCCATCATCGCTTTACCCATTTCGGTCATGACAGAACGGATGTCAGCGAAATCCAGATTTATCATCCCGGGTTTAATCATCAGATCGGTAACACCAGATACGCCTTGATGAAGGACATTATCAGCCATAGCAAATGCATCGGTAAAGGTAGTGCGTTCATTCGCAAGACGGAACAAATTCTGATTAGGAATGATAATCAGCGTATCCACATAGGCTTGCAATTCCTCGATGCCTTCATTGGCTAGCCGCATTCTTGGGCTGCCTTCAAAATCAAAGGGTTTAGTGACAACGCCAACGGTAAGGATGCCATGCTCTCTGGCGGCGCGGGCAATCACTGGGGCTGCTCCTGTGCCTGTTCCCCCACCCATACCTGCGGTGATGAACACCATGTGGCTATCTGCCAGTTCAGCCATGATTTCTTCTAGGCTTTCTTCGGCAGCAAGGCGGCCAATTTCAGGCTTAGAGCCAGCACCTAGACCTTCGGTATGCTCACGGCCAAGCTGAATCTTGCGCGGTGCCAGTGATGCGGCTAAGGCCTGTCCATCGGTATTGGCAACCAAAAACTCAACACCTTCTAGTTGGGCTTCAATCATATTATTAACGGCATTGCCGCCAGCCCCACCAACACCAATAACGGTGATTTTGGGGCGTAGTTCCTCAGTCGAGCTGGGGATTGAGATATTAAGAGTCATGGTATGATCTCCTCATTCATCAGTTGATGATGTTAATGTTGCTTTTCCATGAATAAGCAACGGTACTGTTAGCGCTCGGGAACGCCTGCAACACGCTACTCCCGAACAAAGAGCCGGATCAGTCATGGGCTGAAGATGAAAGTTTGACTTTTTCATCGGCTTCCGGCGTCCCAAATATATTGCTTGAACCAATTGCCAATTTGTCCAAATCGCCGGGTTCGTCCGGCGGGGGTAGCATCGGCTAGGGTGGGTTCAAGCAGGTGATCATTAAAGCTGTATTGGATAAGTCCAATCGTGGATGCAAAGGCCGCCCCACCTGTGGCTTCGGCAAGGCCAAAGACCCCTGATGGGCGTCCAATTCTGACAGAGCGTCCAATCATAGTGGCCGTGAACTCTTTCATTCCTGGCAGTTGCGCGGCTCCACCTACCAGCATAA
>JAQCJL010000068.1 GCA_027593125.1 Pseudomonadota bacterium
TATTTTTGGCATCACCAGCAAACTTTCTAATCATTTGCGCATTATCCCTAATGGCTTCCCCATGAGAGATAAGTTGGATGCTGTTGGTTTGATAACATTCGATAACTTCTTGAAAGGTATCATTTGTATAGTTACCGCTTTCATATTTATTGAATATTAGTTCAATATTCTTCTGCATAACGGTATCCGCTTGCAAGACATCTTGCTGGGCCGGCTTGGTTCCAAAGACATAGCCAAAATATCCTGCGTAAGCCACTTCGAGAGCAACCTCAAAATTATCAGCATCACCATCAAGGTCATAACTGATGGCTGAGTCACCAATAATCATTCCAGCGCATCCGGCCACGTCGGTAAGTTCCGATGCCAAAGCATGATTGATTGAAAATAGAAATGTTGATGCTATCAAAAATTTTTTCATTTTTCTTTTCCCTTAATAAGGTAAACCTAATAATTAATCTAGTTTTGGTCTATTTTTTGTCAAGCAAGACACGCTCTTAGACCCTAAAGCATCAGCACAAATTAACGGCCTAAGCTAATCGACACCTAATTAGCGTGAGGCAGAGGGACAAAGTAGATTTCGCTCTCCTTGCCCGCTCCTTACCTATTCCTTAGCCTCACTGCTTTGGTTAGTAAGTCTTTAGACCTAAATCAGTACCGTAATTACCCCATATTTCCGCACAAACAGAACCATATTCATCACAAATAGCCACTTTGGTTACTCCGGACTGAGCAACAGCTGGCGTACCTAAAAATGGCAAAGCGGCATTTAGAAACAAGCCAGCGGCAATGAACCAAAGCACAACAATTAAAGATTTAGGGAACTTATTTTCCATTTTTTCAAACTCCAATAAAAAAATTAACAAAGACATCATAATGACCAAAAATGAGACCGATGCAAATACCAAACTAGGAATTGTTCGGTGTGTGTTTGGACATAACTAGCCCTTGGCAATGGGCTAGGTGCATAAATCATCAGGCGCTATTCCAACATGGATTGTGAACAAAACTAAGGCACTGGAAATCTCTGCTGGCTGCGCTATCTTAAAGGGGTGGCAGAATGGGATTTTGCCTTTCTCCCGACAAGCATCATCTTCATAAAGCCGAAACGATGTTTGCATCACATATCGTATTTATAGGATAAAAAAATGGGCTTACTGCAACATGGCCGCTGGGTAGATCAATGGTACGACACCAAGGCATCAGATGGCCGGTTTATCAGAAAATCTCCTCAATTTAGGGATTGGATCACCCCTGATGGCAGCCCAGGCATTAGCGGTGATGGTGGATTTGTGGCCGAACATGATCGCTATCATTTATATATTTCTTTGGCCTGTCCATGGGCGCACCGTGCGCTTATTTTTCGGGCCATTAAGGGCTTAGAGGATATGGTTTCTGTTTCTGTTGTCCATTGGTACATGGCGGAACATGGCTGGACCTTTGCCGAAGGTGACGGTGTGGTTTCAGACACGGTCAATGGGGCAGAGTATCTTTATGAAGTATACATCAAAGCCAATCCTGAATATTCTGGCCGGGTTACGGTTCCAGTATTGTGGGATAAGAAAACCAACACCATAGTATCTAACGAATCATCTGAAATTATCCGCATGTTTAACTCTGCTTTTGATGGGATCGGCGCAAGTGAAGGTGATTATTATCCACCTGCCCTTAGATCAGATATTGATGCCATTAACACAAGAGTATATGACACGCTCAACAACGGGGTTTATAAGGCTGGTTTTGCCACCACTCAAAAAGCATACGAAGAGGCGCTTATTCCCCTTTTTCAAACGCTCGACTGGCTAGAAGAAAAGCTAGCCCAAAGCCGGTATCTCATAAGAAACCAAATCACAGAGGCCGATTGGCGCTTATTCACCACCTTAATCCGTTTTGATGCTGTTTATGTTGGGCATTTCAAGTGTAATTTGCGGAGGATCGCGGACTATCCGCATTTAACCGGATATCTTCGAGACCTTTATCAGCAGCCGGGGATCGCCGAGACGGTAAATTTTTCTCATATCAAACAACATTATTATAGCAGCCACGAAACCGTAAATCCCACGCGGATTGTGCCATTAGGGCCTGATACCGACTATACCCTGCCCCACACAAGGGCAAGTCTGATATAAAGTAAGAGTACTGGCGGTTCCATTTTTAGCCTAAGGCCGCCAACAGATCAGCGGCTTGGCGTTCTGCGCTATCTGGCGAAAGGCTTTCTATTGGCTTGCCCAAAAGCTGAAACAAGGCCCGCTTGGTGTCTTCTGTGAAAATGATAGTGCCATCTTTGGTCATGCTTGCGATTCCATCCCACGGAAGTGAAGCTTCATTAACTGCGATGGCTTGGGGCAAAGACCATTCTTTAGGAAGGGCAATGGTCACCCCAGCTTGGCTTGCCCTTACTGGATAACCCCCAACATAAGTCCCAATTCCGGGCAAATGGATTTCTTGTTCCCTATCGCCTGTCAGTGCGCGCAAGGCCACTAGGGCAGACGATGCTGTCACCCGATTAAAATGCAGATCATAAGGAAAAGGAAACGGATCACGCAAAACGCGCTCTGCCACTTCGGTCACATCTTTATCCCCCCATGAGGCTTTTAGCAAATAAGGCGGGAGCGTATCAGATGGGTGATCGTTCAAAACAAAATATTCAAATGCGTGTTGTGCCACTAATTTGACTTTGATCTCATTGGGGTCTGCGCCCAATGCACTGCTTACCCCCATTTGTATTTTGGCAATGGGTTCCTGCACATTACCAATACCGCAATCTGGGCCATAGCCAGTTCGGTTAAGCATGGCATTAATCACATCCGGAAACGATGCGCCAATCCAGAACGCGTTCACATTCGCCTTAGCGATCTGGTTACGAAATGTTTGCATCAGGGACAAATGAAGGGCGGTATACCCCGCAAAAGGTATTGAAATATCACTTGGCGTTAATCGCCACCACGGTAATAACGACGGCGCAGAAAAAATGTAATCTGGATTAATAGCTCTGAGTTTAGCTGAAAAATCCTTTTGATGGACATCTAACTCTTCGGCCAGAATGTGAGGAAAACACCCCTCAATCCCTGCCCCTAAGAGAGCATTATTCACCCTTTTCTGCGCTTTTTGAATATCTCTGCTGGCCACGATAATGGTTGAAAACATATCCGTTCTTGCCACAGCTTCTAAAAGATGCGTGGCAAGTTCCCCCATAGAGATCAATAGCAATGTTGGTTTATTCATAAGATAAAATGGTCAAAACATCATGGTTAAAGGCCAACAATACGAGAAATCTCCATCAAAATCATCCACCGTTTTATCAAGCCAAATCTTTGGTTTATCCTCTGCCAAAAGCCTATTGAAACTGTTGGGGGGCACCCTACCTAAGTGTGGTAAAACCTAAAAACATCTTATGGAGCAAATCATGAGCACAGATAACACATGCGGCTGTGGCCGAAGCCCAACGGGAAAATGCGTAGGATGGCACAACCTGACCGAAGAGCAATACGCTGAGAAAAAAGCACAATGGGAAGCTAAGCAAGCCGCGAAGCAAGGCCAATAAGCTGTCTCATACCATCAATCCTGTCTGATCGGAAATGAGTTAAACAGATACCGCTATCAATTTGTCGCTTAAGATGTTTTGGATTTTCTGATCAGACGATTAGACTTATTTAGGCCTATTTAGACTTGGCGATTGGCGTGTTTTTTGCGGCATCCTGATTAAACGCAATCTGGCAATGCGACAACCGTGCAAAGCGATAATTCGCTAACCTGTTGTAACACCATCTGGCGAACTGGCGGATGCCCGGTAACGCCACAAGTCGTGCTAATATCTTCCAATAAGAAAGCTGACGCCATATCATGATGAAGGCATCAGCCCCAATATGCCAACCCCCATTAGCATCACGAACATGAAGCCGCCGCAACGCCTCACTCTGAGAAAGATTATGCTCTTTCAGGGGTGCAGGATCACTTGCAATATCCAACCAGTTAAACACCCCATCCCTCGCGATACGGCGATAATAGGTGATCTCTTTGTTGCAAAGCCCACATTTGCCATCATAAAACACATCAATCATTGCAAAAGCATCTCATTATTCAATCTATCTTCTGATCATTAAGCTACATTATTGAAATAGGGCATTTCCGTTAAGAAGAAAATGGTGATTGGAATTGATTTAATTATATCAGACTTTTCCTGGGACCGCCGCATCCTTCAAAGCACCGAATGAGCCTCGAAGCGGTTTTTCATTTCATCTAAAAACTGACGCGATAACGATATCAAAGGTTTTGATGATGGTTCATTTTGATGCCATGCTAGATAAATCCGTCTAGTAAATCGCGGCGCATTTTTAATGAGATAAAGCTGTTTGGTTTTGCATTCTTCTGCGATCAGAGCCGTTGGCAAATAACAACTTCCCCCATTAGCCAGCAGGTAATCTTTTGCCCATAATGCTGACCCAAAACTCATCCGCGCGACATCTGCATCTGAAAACTCAGAAATATGTTCACGCGCGTAATCCACACCATGATCAACATAAATATATCCCTGATCAAAGCGCACGGGACGATCCGGCCTGTCCCCCACCAAAACCAAGTCTTCTTCAAGATGATCGGTGGCAAAACCCTGACTGAGGGAAAAGGGTGAGGTGCTAATAGCAATATCAACAACACCACTTTCAAGCCAGCCCTGCATATCTTGATGCAGACCAGGCCATGAGTTCAAAGCTGTTTGTTTCTTATAAAGACGAACCAGATCAACCATCACCTGCCCATATTGTGGCCATAGATCAGGCAGGCATCCCATATGATAAATACCTGCCATTCCGGGCGGTAACCCTGCCTCTGCTTGGGCTTGTCGCCATAACTCTAGAATCACTTCAGCATACCGTTTGAGCTTGATGCCTGATGCGGTCAGGCTGGCGCCTGTTTTGTTTCTCTGTACCAATTTTTGCCCTAGATGACTCTCAAGGCTTTGTAACCTGGCGGTTACTGTGGATTGCGTTACATTTAGCTGTTCTGCTGCTTTGATCAGACTGCCTGTTTCAATTATGGCCAGCAGGGTTTTGAGAGCGACGAGATTCATATAAACACCTTTATAATTCGATTTTTTCGATAATTATGATCATTATTATTCTATTGTCTAATAATAAAATTTCTGGAAAGTTACTCATAAGGGAGAAAAGCAATGGCGAAGCAAGTTTCTGAACATGCTATGCTTATCGATGGGAAATGGGTGCCGGCTTCGGATGGCGGCTACTTCGACAGTATTAACCCTGCAACAGGTGAAGTATGGGCACGCATTCCTGCCGCAACCGCAGAGGATGTGAACCGGGCAGTTGACGCTGCTGACGCGGCCTTTACCAACGGCCCGTGGTCACGCATGACACCAACTGATCGCGGCCGTTGCCTGCGACGCCTTGGTGATTTGCTAGCAGAAAAATCCGAAGAGTTAGGCCGTATTGAGGCTATTGATACTGGCAAATTGTTCAAAGAAACGCGCTGGCAGGCAAAATATATTGCTGAGTTTTTCCATTTCTATGCTGGGGCGGCAGATAAAATTCATGGCGAGACCCTGCCAATCGACAAACCTGATATGTTTGTTTTCACCAAAAGAGAACCGCTAGGCGTTATCGCGGCAGTTGTGCCGTGGAATTCGCAATTGTTCCTTGCTGCAGTAAAAATTGGCCCTGCTCTGGCGGCAGGCAATACCATTGTTTTGAAAGCCTCTGAACACGCCTCGGTTGCCATGCTGTCTTTTGGCAAACTGATCGCTGAGGCTGGAATTCCTGATGGTGTGGTCAATATTGTGACTGGATTTGGTGATCCTTGTGGTAAGCATCTCACAACACACCCCAAAGTGGCTCGCATCAGCTTTACTGGTGGGCCTATATCCGCCAAGCATATTATCCATAATTCTGCGGAAAACTTTGCTGAAGTCTCACTAGAGCTAGGTGGCAAATCCCCGTTTATCTGTTTTGATGATGCTGATTTAGACAGCGCTATTAATGGTGCGGTATCAGGGATCTTTGCCGCGAGTGGGCAAAGTTGCGTAGCAGGATCACGGCTATTTTTGCATGACAGCATTGCTGATGAGTTTCTGGCACGCATGAAAACCATCGCTGAGCAGGTGCAAATCGGTGACCCCCTAGCTGATGAAACCGAAGTTGGGCCATTATGCACCACAGCTCAGGTTGAGCATTGCCAGCGCGAAGTGAACTTTGCTATTGAACAGGGCGCAACCCTGATCACTGGCGGAAAATCCCCCAAAGGGATGAGGGGTCAGTTTTTTGAACCCACTATACTGGATTGCCCAAGTCAGGATTTGCGTGTTGTCGATACTGAACTTTTTGGCCCTGTGGTCGCTGCTATGCGCTTTAAGACCGAGGCCGAGGCTTTAGCTTTAGCCAATGACACTAAGCATGGTCTTGCCGCTGGCATATTTACCCGTGACGGGGCAAGGGCGATGCGGATGTCTAATGCTATTAAGGCTGGCATTGTTTGGGTGAACACCTATCGTGCCATCTCACCTATTGCTGAGTTTGGGGGAATGAAACATTCTGGTTATGGCAGGGAAAGCGGGTTTCAAGCCGTATATGATTACACCAGACCTAAAACTGTGTGGATCAACACATCATCAGAGCCACTAGGAAGCCAATTTGTCGCCCGATAATATCATAAGATCACAATGTCATGAGAGGAAATGAGATGAAATTCCAACTAGCCGTAAATCTTGAGCGTATGGATGATAGCATCCCCATGAATGAGGTTCGTGATCATACCCTGCGTATGGTCAAAATGGCAGATGACGCCGGATTTGAAATTGTCTGGGCGGCAGAACACCATGCCTTAGAAATGACCATTGCGCCGAACCCGTTTTCTTTGCTGGTCTGGTGGGGTGAGAACACCAAGAACATCAGGCTCGGCTGTGCGGTGGTTAATGCCTCCTACTGGCATCCCATTAAATTGGCAGGTGAGGCGGCGATGACTGACCTGCTTACTGATGGCCGGCTAGAGTTTGGAATAGGATCAGGAGCATATCAGCGTGAGTTTGATCGCATGGTGCCTGGGTTAAAGCAATCAGATGCTTGGAAATATATGAACGAAATGTTGCCTGCCTTGCTAGGTTTGTGGAAAGGCGATTATGAACATCAGGGTGAGTATTGGCAGTTTCCTCTATCAACATCTGTGCCAAAACCAGTTCAAGACCCCCATCCCCCGCTATGGGTCGCGGCAAGATCACCTATCACCTATGATTATGCGATTGAAAATAACTGCAATGTGATGTGCTGGCCACTAACCCGTGATTTCGCTGAGGCTGAGCTATATAAACAGCGTCTGGATGAAGCTATGGAAAAGTTCCCACAATCAAATCGTCCAAAGTTTGCTTTAATGCGCCATGCTGCTGTTTATGAAACTGCCGAAAGTCGTCAGGCGGCGATATCATCCATTCAATGTGTTCTTGGCCAGTTTGAAAATCTATTTCGGAATATGGGGGATGTTAAAAATGGCTTTCCTAAGCAAATTCCACTTAGCGAGCTTACCAATAGAGATGAATATAATGCTGAGATGCTAGAGGAAAATCTATTGTTTGGTTCACCTGATGAGGTCATAGAAAAGCTGAAACGCTACGAAGCATTAGGCGTCGATTCCTTTATCTATTATGCCAGCATGGGAATGCCACTTAAGGAACAGATCAAATCTATGGAACTGTTTTGTGACAAGGTAATGCCAGCCTTTGCATAAAGGTTAAGCCATTTATGCTCAGCACTCAACTTGCTCAATATACCGCTTGCTGGGATCAAGGCCGCGCGACAGAGAAGCATAATCTGCCGCTAATCCTTATTCACGGGCTTGGTCTTGATCATCACTGTTTTAATGGGATGGTGCCAGCCTTAGCCCAAACTCATCGCGTCATCACATTTGATCTGGCTGGGCATGGCGAAACCCCTTGTGTTGATGATGAACGGCCCAGCCTTGATCTCTTTGCTCGGCAGACTCTTGGGGTAATGAACAGGCTTGGCATAGATCAGGCTGTGTTAATCGGCTTTTCGCTAGGCGGTATGATCAATCGCCGTTTTGCCATTGATTATCCAGACAGGGTTAAGGGGTTGGTGATTATGAACTCCCCTCATGATCGCGGCAAAGCCGGACAGAAAGCCGTTGAAGAGCGCGCCATAAAAACCCGTGATGAAGGGGTAGAGGCAACAATGGACGCAACTCTATCCCGTTGGTACACCGCAGCCTTTCGAGCGGATCATCCTGATGTGATGCAAAATACCGCAAAGCAATTACAGCAAAATGAACCCAACTGGTATGCTGATTGCCGTTTTGTTCTGGCGGCTGGTGTTAAGGAATTAATCAGGCCACAACCCCCTATCCAATGTCCCAGTCTGGTTATGACTTGCGAGCATGATAGCGGTAGTACCGTTTCGATGAGCCAGGCCATTGCAAACGAGATCACCCCATCAGAAACCGTCATCATTCCCAACTTACAACATCTGGGGTTAATTGAGGCACCGTCCCTATTTAGTGATGCGATTATCCGGTATCTTAGGGCGTACCAACTATGAAAAGAAACAGTAAAGGAATTTCATCATGACAACATCATCGTCAAAAACAGTCTCCGGCGGTCAGGCCGCTGTAGAATCTCTTAAAGCAGAAGGTGTTGATCATGTCTTTGGATTGATCGGATCGGCAACGATGGAAATGTTTGATGCGCTTTATGATGCAAAGGATATTCGCTTTATTGGTGTTCATGATGAACGCACTGGAACCCATATGGCCGATGGCTATGCACGCGCATCAGGCAAAACAGGGGTCATTCTTGCTGGCCAAAACGGCCCTGGTTCAACCAATTTGGTCACAGGACTAGCACAAGCAGCGGCGGCATATTCTCCAGTTCTGTCTATTGCTGGCATGTTGTCCACCGAGCATCTCTATCGGGATGCCTTTCAGGAAGTTGACCAGCAAGCGTTATTTACCCCTGTGACGAAAAAGACTTGGACCGTCACCAAAGCAAACCGCATTCCTGAAATGTTCAGAGAGGCTTTTCGGGTAGCAATGTCCCCGCGCCGTGGACCTGTGCAGCTTAATCTGCCAAGGGATGTGCTGGCAGAGCAAATCACAATGCCTGAGATGCAGGCCCCGAATGAATATCGTGTGATGCAGAACCCTGCCCCTGCCCAAAATGTGGTCAGTGAAGCCGCCAAACTTTTAGCTGGCGCAAAGCGTCCGGTTATCATTACAGGTGGCGGCATAAAAAATAGCCGTGGCCACGCAGCGGCCATTGCCCTAGCAGAAACCTTACGTGCCCCTATCGTTCTTGCCCCTGGGCAT
>JAQCJL010000069.1 GCA_027593125.1 Pseudomonadota bacterium
GTGACCCTAGTGCAGGCGGAAACCCTATAAAATTAACGCGTGAAAACACAAAAGAACTATTATTATCTTACAGTTAGGTGATCATTCTGCTCGTTTGATTTTAAAAAAGTGATTTCAGGCGCCTTGTTTTATCGAAAGCTTAAAACAAAAATATTTATTACCCTGAAATCAGCACTGAAGTCATGAGAGGGTGACCGCCTTTATTTAACTTGGTTTAAACCCCCAACAAAGGTATTCTATGGTTATAGAAAAATATATTGGAGGACATGTTAATGCTAAAACATATCTTAATTACAGCTGTGATGGTATCGGCTTCAATCACTTCTGCCTCAGCGGAAACCATCAGATGGGCGCGGGCAGGTGACGCCATTACCATGGATCCACATGCCCAAAATGAAGGGCCAACACATACTCTAAATCACCAGATTTATGATAGTCTGGTGCAAAGGGATATGAGTGGTGCAATGATACCTTCCCTGGCCACCGAATGGGCCGCACTCTCTGAAAACCCAAATGTCTGGCGCTTTAAGTTACGTCAAAATGTGACCTTTCATAATGGTGCTGCTTTTGATTCAGAAGATGTTGTTTTTTCAATTAATCGGGCCATGGCTGATGGCTCAGAGATGAAAGAACTCTTATCTTCTGTGCAGGATGTTCGGGCAGTGGATGCTTATACGGTTGATATTGAAACCAAAGGCGCAAACCCGCTTCTAGTGAACAACCTGACGAATATGTTCATGATGGATAAAAGCTGGTCAGAAGCAAATGATGTAATGACCCCGCATGATGTTGCTAAGGGTGAAACTAATTTTGCAACAATGAATACCAATGGCACTGGTGCATTTATGTTGGTGAGCAGGGCGGTGGATGAAAAAACTGTCTTAAAAGCTAACCCGAATTACTGGGGTAAAGATATTTATCCAAATCAGGTTACTGAAATTATATATACGCCAATTCAATCCTCCGCAACGCGGGTTGCGGCTTTGCTATCAGGTGATGTTGATCTTATTCAGGATGTTCCTGTTCAGGATCTGGGCCGTGTTGAAAGCTCTTCAGGTTTAAAACTTGCGACTGCTGCACAAAACCGAGTGATTTTCTTTGGGGTTAATACCACCAAAGGCCCAACGGCTGATCTGCGTGTTAGGCAGGCTATGAATATTGCCATTAATCGTGACGCGATAAAACAAGTTGTGATGCGTGGTCAATCTGATCCAACAGGGGTAATAATGCCACCATTTGTGAATGGTTGGACTGAAAAATTAAATGAATATCCTAAGTACGATTTGGATGAAGCCAAGGCACTAATGCAGGAAGCGGGTTATGGTGATGGATTTAGTATTGTTCTGAACTGTCCAAATGACCGCTATGTGAATGATGAAGCGATCTGTCAGGCAGCAGTAGGAATGATGGCTCAGATTGGCATCAAAGTGACGCTTGATGCCAAGCCAAAAGCCCAGCATTTTCCAATTGCTAAGGGCGGGGAATCTGATTTCTATATGCTAGGATGGGGGGTACCAACCTTTGATTCCCATTACATCTTTAATTTCCTGGTACATACTCAAACAGAAAATCGTGGATCATGGAATCCAACAGGATTTTCTAATGCAGATGTAGATGCGATGATTGTCAGTTTGGAATCCGAAACAAATTTGAATAAGCGAGATGAAACCATAGCAAAAATTTGGGCTGAAGTTCAGACCGCGCAAATTTATCTCCCTATTCATAATCAGGTTTTAAACTGGGGAATGTCAGAGAATATCAATTTTGATGTTCAACCTGAAGATCAACCACATTTCCAGTTTCTTACATTTAAGTAAAAAATGAATATGTTGCCAGCGCCAGTTATGGCGTTGGCAACATATATCAGTATCTGAACATGTTGATCATTATTCTCAAACGATTGATGCAGGCCGTCATGGTTCTGCTGTTTGTTGCTTTTATATCCTTTCTTATTTTTAGGTTTGTGGGTAATCCTGTTGAAAGCCTTCTGGGTCAGGAAGCCACTGTGGCACAACGTGCCGCCCTTGAAGAAGCATTAGGGTTGAATGAGCCCATTTATGTTCAATATGCAAAATTTGTATGGCGCGCATTACAATTTGATTTTGGTAATTCCTATCGTGGGGCATTACCTGTTGCAGAATTGATCGCCACACGTCTGCCAGCTACGCTTGAATTAGCGCTAACCTCAGCAACATTTGCCGTAATTTTTGGAGTTATTACTGGTATCTATACGGCAATTCATCGTGGTAGTTTTCTTACTAACCTCATTTTATCAACATCTTTGATAGGCGTGTCACTGCCCACATTCCTGATTGGGGTCTTATTGATCTGGTTATTTTCAGTTGAATTGAACTGGCTTCCCTCATTTGGTCGTGGAGATGTTGTCGATCTAGGATGGTGGTCTACAGGATTTTTAACATTAAGTGGATTGAAGTCGCTGATCCTTCCCAGCATCACTCTGGGGCTTTATCAAATGACACTAATCATGCGTCTAACACGTGCTGAAATGCTTGAAGTGTTGCAACAAGACTTTATCCGGTTGGCTAAATCTCTGGGACAGTCAAATCGACAGATTTATTTTTTTCATGCTCTGCCAAATATTCTTATTCCAGTTATTACCATTACCGGATTACAGCTTGGGTCAGTCATTGCCTTTGCTATTATTACAGAAACTGTTTTTCAATGGCCGGGCGTAGGGTTGCTGTTCATAAACGCCGTATATTTTGTTGATATCCCAGTGATGAGCGCATATTTGCTGCTTGTTGGATTTGCGTTTGTTGTAATTAATTTAGTGGTTGATCTGCTTTATCTGCTCATCGACCCAAGACTTCGTGACAGCCAAATGCGGGGAGAGAATTAAAAGTATGAATCGCTTTATGCAATCTGACTTTTTTTATCATTTCCGAAATACTCCGGTAGCAATGATATCTTTTGCTGTCTTCACATGCATTATTTTAGCAGCGGTTTTTGCAAATATTATTGCGCCATATAATCCATTTGATCCGGCTAGTTTGAATTTGATGAATGGGTTTACCCCGCCGATGCAAGCTAATGATTTCACCGGAGAGGTGTTCTTGATGGGCACCGATGATCAAGGGCGTGATTTGTTTTCAACAATTCTTTATGGGCTTCGCATTTCCTTATTTGTTGGCGTTATGGCGGTTGCACTTGCCATGGTACTGGGTGTGCTATTGGGTCTAATCGCAGGCTTTCTTGGGGGATGGTTTGATGTGCTCATTATGCGATTTGCAGATATCCAGATGACCTTTCCTTCAATTTTGGTGGCTATGCTGATTTATGGTGTTGCAAAAGGGGTTCTGCCTCCTGATTTGCGATATGAAATGTCCATTACGGTATTGATTATTTCCATCGGTTTATCTGAATGGGTTCCTTTTGCTCGCACGGTTCGTGGATCAACACTTGTTGAAAAAGAAAAAGAATACATCATTGTGGCCAAAATGATTGGCCTCAATAAATGGCAGATCATGATCCGTCACATCCTGCCAAATGTGCTGAGTCCAGTTTTAGTGATTGCAACAATCACCTTTGCCCTTGCCATAATCGCAGAAGCCACATTGTCGTTTTTAGGGGTTGGTGTGCCAACAACAAAACCAAGTCTTGGGACATTAATTCGCATTGGGCAGGATTTTCTCTTTTCAGGAGAATGGTGGATATTGCTTTTTCCAGCCATCACCCTTTTGGCTCTTGCGTTATCGATTAATCTGTTTGGGGATTGGTTGCGTGACACACTCAATCCGAAATTAAAATAAGTAAAGTTGAACTGATGGCTAACCCACTTCTTGAAATTGATCAGTTAAGTGTGTCGTTACAAAAACGAAAACAGACGCTAAAGGCAGTCGATAATCTATCGCTTAAAATATATTCTGGAGAAATCTTGGGATTGGTAGGCGAGTCTGGCGCTGGAAAGTCAATGACGGGATCAGCTATTCTAGGTTTGATTGATCCACCTCTGTTTATTTCATCAGGTAAAATTATTTTTGAAGGTGAGCGTATTGATCAAAACACCAAGAATATACGCGGGTCAAAAATATCAATGATCTTTCAGGATCCACTTGTAAGCCTTAACCCTTTAAGAAGAATTGGTGATCAATTAGTCGAAACAATAATAACCCATTTTGATGTTTCAAAAACTCAGGCCTTTGAGCGTGCCAAATCTCTTTTAGAAGAAGTTGGGATTGACCCAAGCCGTATCAATGCATATCCGCATACCTTTTCTGGCGGAATGCGTCAGCGAGTTGTTATTGCCTTAGCTCTTGCTCCAGAACCTGCTTTGATCATTGCCGATGAGCCAACCACCGCATTAGATGTTTCGGTGCAAGCGCAAATCTTGGACCTTTTAAAGAAACTAGCAAAAGAACGGGGAACAGCAATTATTTTGATTACCCATGATATGGGAGTTATTGCTGAAACTACTGATCGTGTTGCTGTTCTTTATTCGGGGCGGCTTGCTGAAATTGGGAAGACAGCAGATGTCCTTAAAGATCCCAAGCATCCTTACACAAAAGGCCTTGTGGCATCTACTCCTCGAATAGATGCTAATTCATTGCTAGAAAAACTGTTTCAGATACCCGGAGCTATGCCTGACTTGGATAATATCCCTGAAGGCTGCCCATTTCATCCACGGTGTGATTTCGCCGATGCTCAATGCAGGAAAGAACAACCACCATTATTCCAAAACCGTTCAGCCTGCTGGTTATCAAAGGATTGAGAAAATCACCATGAGTTATGTCATAGCCAATCAATTAACACGCCATTATGATTTATCTGACCCATGGATTATCCGCCAGATCAACAGGCGACCTAAAAACATACTCACCGCGGTCAATCATGTTAGCTTTTCTATTGAAAAGGGTGAGGCCTATGCCCTTGTAGGTGAAAGTGGGTCTGGCAAATCCACCATTGCTAAAATGGTTTCTGGATTACTTAAACCATCCGCCGGTTCAATTCACATTGATGGGCATGATCTGAACGGTCCTATTCTTGATGGCAAGGCAACTCACAGCATGCGTCAACGCATTCAGATGGTTTTCCAATCGCCATATGCCAGCCTTAACCCAAGATGGAAGATTGGCAATATTATTCTTGAGCCAATTAAATCATTCCGGCTGATTGCTGATGAAAAGCAACAACATAAGCGTGTTGCGGAATTGCTTGATCAAGTTGGTTTATCTGAACGGGATGTCAGTAAATACCCTCATGAGTTTTCTGGTGGCCAACGTCAGCGCATATCTATTGCTCGAGCTCTGGCCTCTCAGCCTGAAATCATTATTTGTGATGAGCCGACTTCAGCGCTTGATGTTTCTGTGCAAGCGCAAGTGTTAAATTTGTTAAAAGATCTGCAAAAAGAGTTTTCACTTACTTACCTGTTTATTTCTCATGATCTGGCCGTTATTTCAACAATGGCAAATAAAATTGGCGTTTTAAAAGATGGTAAATTGGTAGAAGAAGCTGATTCAGCTGAACTATTTGCTAATCCTAAGCATGAATATACAAAAATGCTGTTGTCAGCGGCACCAAATATAGGGGTGTATGTTCATTCAGAGCGTAAATCATAAAATAAAGGCGTAAGTCTCAGTGGTTGCCCCCCTACAAGCAAATGCAGCTTAAATTTCTACTGAAATCAGCTACCAGGATTTTACGCAATAGGCTTACATTTAGAAATGCTAAGTATTCCCTCCTGCCATTCATCGACATAAAAGGAATATGAGCCTTCTAAAGATAGGGCATTTCCTTCTTCTTTGGTGTCAGAAAGTTCTACATATAATGGCGGCAGAGCAACTTCACCTTGGTTAACAAAAAGATGAAAATAAGGGATAATTCCTACGGGCAAACCTGAACGCGTAAATCTTAAATTTGCTTCCTCTTTCAGATAAGTTTCGTCAGACATTCCATTAGTTCGCCAACTGTTTGATTGAAAATCAAATATACCTTCTCGGATATTAAACTCACCATACGCCATCAATTCAAGTCTACGATCATGAAATGGGCGCCGATGAATGTTAAATTGACATTGTTGATGTGGTAAGTCTGACCAGATTGCAACATCCTTAAAATCAAAGAAATTTGAAAGTTGCTTTAAGTTTTTTAAACTAGGTTCATCAATAGTAATTTCAAAACTCTCTACATCTACAGAACGTTTGAGAGAATTTATTTTCATCAGGTAGGGGGCGGAAATATTACTTTTAGGATGCGATAAAGATGCAGAAAACCCTAATGCGTCATTGATAAGAAACATGATCGGCGGAAGGATTAGAAAAAATAATATAAGGATTTTAAGGAAATAAGAATAAAGGTACATCATGCTAAAGAAACAATTTATCGGTCAATCGGGGGAGTGCTGGCGTATAAAAAACCTTATCAGCAATCAGGTTGTGATCCAATCCATAGGCTTTTTCAATCGCCGCGGCGCAAACTGATCTGTAGTCAATGGTTGACTGAAGATCACGTTTTTCAAAAAGGTATTTATTAGCTAAACCGGGCCATTCAGTTAATATCTGACCTTTTTTAAGCATTCCACCTGCTAGCAGTCCAGCAGAAGCAAAACCGTGATCAGTACCAACAGTACCATTAATTTTGACCGTACGCCCAAACTCGGTAAGCGTTAAGATAATTGTATTTTTCCATTCGTCTTTGAGCCCGGACTTAAGGCCCAGAAAAATATCGTCAAGTTCAGACAATTGTCTTGAGTGCTGACCTTTATCAGAGCCTTGATTAGCATGGGTATCAAAATCATTAACACGCAAAACTGCAGCAGAGGGGCCTTGGGGATTTCTTAATTGGCGACCAGCATATTTGGCAAGGCTAACGGGGTCTCTAGCGGCGGCCTTTTCTTCATAAGCGTATTTTTCTGACAGCTTTTCAAACGCTGTTGCAGTAAAGCCCTGATGATGGCGAGATAGAAGCCGCATTAAAGCAGGTGATGCAGTAGAAGAACCAACTAAACTAGCTGGGTAATAGTTATCATTATTCAAATTACCCCGAATGATTAAGGGCATATCAATGGATAAGGCTCTGCCCGGCATTTGGGCTAGATCTAACGCTCTTCCAATCCAGCCTGAACGATCAGCAAAAGGTGTCAAATTTCCTGACTCAATAACATTCTGCCCTTCAAAGTGAGAGCGCCTAGTATAAGGAAAGTTCGTTGCATGAATGATTGTTGCCTCATTATTAGCGAGCATTCCGGCATATCCACCTAAGGCAGGATGAAGGCCAAAAAAAGGGTTCAAGGAAATGGGATTTGTAGCCATAAGGGCCTTACGGTGTCGCTCAAGATCAGGATCGCCAAGTGGCGGCACAGCCGCAAGGCCATCCATTCCACCTTCTAAGATAATCACAACGATATTCCCATTTGGCAGATCGCGCGTATGCCCAGAAATTGGGATGCCTGCCAAGGCCAAAGAGGCACCAGTTGTTTTCAGAAAAAGACGACGAGAAATCATGAGGCCACCCCTATAAACTCTTTGCTACAGGTTAACAAAATAAACCTATCTCGTGATGACTTTGCTTTTTTTATTAAATCTATCGTTGATTGGCTCAGTTTAAGCATCTCAACTAAAGCTGTTTGGTCTATTGTTTTTGGCTTTCCATGGTCATGTATCATTGCCGCCAAGCGGACTCGCCTATCGAGATGTTCTGGTGATATCCAGTCCTCTGATTGAAGAGAAAACCCATCTGGCTGACGTCTTGCCCAAAAATCTTGGCCAATTTCACGGCAGATATGCTCAATGCGATATTCACCACCAATGGATAATAGCTCTTGGTGAAGATCATCAAACCCTTGGATCAGATTGACTTGGAATGTTCGTAACACGGTCATAAACCAAGTAAAGGGCCATTGAAATTTTGGCTGTGAGGTAATATGCGCGCGATCTAAAACGGCGTGATGAACGGTGGGAAGATGCCCATTTGTATCGAACCACGCGGCTCTGACATAATTGAGATCGTCTTTGGACGGGCTATCAGCAATAAAATGCACACAAAGTTTCTTTGTGATGAAGTTGCCGCAATTTTCTGTTGCTGATAAATCATGCACTAATGCTTTGAGCGCATCTTTTCCGTTTTTATAAGTTTTGCCAAGTACAGTTTTCTTACCGGGTTCGGCCTTATCTTTAAAATACGCCATATGAAAATCAGTGATCCTGGCTTTTTTGAAATTAGCAATTGTCTTGGGGTTATCAAAAATATCACCCCAACCTGATAAAATTTTGGCTGCTTCGCGAATATCAGTTTCTGTATATCCAATGCTAGGTGAGGTCGTATGCAACTCCATCAATTCCCGAGCCAAATTATCATTTAACCCAATTTGTTTATTCTTCCCTGAGTCACGCGCATATCGCGAGTTTTCACCAACACTGTAAACATTATCAAGATAAGTCAGCATACTTGGATGGCGAGTGACATCATAGGCAAGCTGATCAAAACTTCCGGTGATCCCTTTTGCGATGATATCTTGGATAAGATGACCGATAAAAAAAGGGGATGGGCCCGAGGCGCCAACAGTAAAATGATTGGCCCAAAAGTGAATAAATCTCTGGCGTACGGGATCGTGTCCATAAATAGACTGATGGGCAAGATGCAAACGATCAATAAATCTATGTTCTAATCGCCTCAGATCATTTCGTTGTTTATTTTTTTCTTTTAATGATAGGGATTGGTTTTCATCAATCTCTTCTCTTTTCTTGCGATCCATTCTGCAGGCTTCGACCCTCTCATCGAGATTGAAAGTCAAATGTGATGGCCATGCTTCAGGGGCATCATTTCTTTTTAAGAGGGTTCTTTTGCCAACAGAAACAATTTGAGAGTTTAGCTGGGCTTTTGCATCTAAAAGGTCCTGAGGATTAACAAAATCAGAGCCTATACCTAAACCCACGCGGATAGCGAAACTCATTTTATGCCCCAAAATTACAAAACATAACGTGATTTAATCATTTATTTTGCTTTCTGAAATGTCAATAAGTTAACAGAAATTGTTCCAAAACTCTGAAACCGATTACAACTATTGTGGTTAAAAATCATTAGACACCAATGATTATTCTTTAGGTTATCATATAGGGTCATATTTATCCCTAAAAGCTATTCCCCACAGACTTTTTAATAACCTCGGCATCCTT
>JAQCJL010000070.1 GCA_027593125.1 Pseudomonadota bacterium
AATCTTAATCCCAACCAATAGTCAGAACTTGCTGTTCTCAAAGCATGGTTATGAGAACGTGTCTTCAGGCTAAGGCTTACCCTGTCTGACTTGTAATATTGCTGTAAGTCAGAAGGAACACGTCTAACAAAGTGATAGATACCTTGTCTAATTCGGAGATGAGAAGAGGAGTTTTTGTACGTCAACATGTACGCCACCTAGGTAGTTAGCATAGTTTATGTTGACTTTTCAGTATCTTAAGGGGAGCAAGTGGTGCCCAGGGGCGGATTCGAACCACCGACACGCGGATTTTCAGTCCGCTGCTCTACCAACTGAGCTACCTGGGCATTGTCAATGATGCATAACGCATCCGACATAAAATGATCTAGCCGATATGGCCGCTCATGTCCAGAAAAAGAAACATCATCAGAGAGTGTTAATTGGGTTTGCGTGGAAAGGGCATAATTCGGGCTTGGGAGGTAGCGTTTTCTGAGGCGTCATCCGTTTCCTGACCGCTTTCGATTGCGTTAATGATTGCATCCAGATCTTCGTTTTCTGGTGGCTCCGTTGAGGCAAAGTTATATTTTCCAGCAAACCAGCGCCCCAGATCAACCGAGGAACAACGCTCAGAGCAGAACGGATGATGTGGTTTTACCGGTGGCTTCCCACAGGTTGGACACGTGACTGGCATCAGGTTTCCTTTGCGTCGTTATCATGTTTTGCAATCTAGAGAATAATCCAGTGTGGAGGCAAGGGCAAGGCCGCGGTCATGGCATCACGCACGGGTCTGCCCTCAGTCTCAAGCCAAGTCATGGCTGATTTTCCCATCGCAATATCACATGGCTTACCATCACCGCCCTTGCCTTGGGATTGTTGCCATGCCAAACGCAAGGCTGTAATTGCTTCAGTCTTTGTTTTATTGCCAAGAAGCTGATCTAATCGCCGCCAACGATAAGGCCGATCCAGCGTGTATAGCCCCCCTTTTGTCCAGCCATACAAATGTGGAGGGAAAGGGTCTGCCGCCACAGCTTCAGCCATGTAGCGATGGACGCTATCCGCATCAGGGCGATGAAGCCTAGGAAAATCAATGACCACAGGCCCACTGATTCGCCGCAGCCGTAACTGGATGGCTAGTGGTGTGATCATCTCGTGAGCTAGCTCTGAGGGAGAAAGGCGAGAATCTGCGCTATCCCCATCAATTACCGCCGCGCCCGGAGGAGTATTAATCAGAAGAAGGCCGCCGCTGCTAAGAGGGAGACTTGGGCTCAGCGCAGCCTCAATCTGTTGGTCAATGCTAGCCTCTGCCCAAGCGATGCCATCATCGTCTTTAATGATCTCTTGGTTGGGCAACTGATGAGGCAAGGTTAAGGAACATAACCGCTGTAAATCTGGGGATTGTGCTAGTGCCCCGGGGGTTGTTTTATCTTTGGCCTTGAGCATCACCTCATCCAATGCATCCACATCTGCTTTGATGCTGGATAGCACCTGATCTGGCGCCGCTAGGTGGGCAGATAGCCGCAAGGTGATCCTTGCTTTTACTGACGCGGAAAGGGTTTCTAAGTGTCTGGTTATGCTGTCTATATCAGGTGAGGTTTGATCCTCTAAAGCTTGTTTTAGGCGGCGTGAGAAATATACGCCCTGAGGTTCAGGACAAAGGCATTGGATAATGGCATAAGGGTTTTCGCGGATCATGCCTTCCCGAGCTTGCGGCGGTTTGTTTTCTCGTGCTTCTGCTTGAATGGTGATCAGAATCAGCTTGCCGCTAGGCCAGTCTGCCGCATTCTTAAGGCGCATGCTAGCCTTGCCATCCTCACCAAGATTAAGCCAAACACGGCCATGGCTGGGAAAACGCTCTGCCACTCTTGCCAGATAAATTGCTCCTGGTGAAGGGGAAAGATCACTCGCATCTGCAATGAACATATCAGTCAAAATCCCATCACGGCAGATGGCCAGACGCTGATAACCTGGCATGGGGTCAAGAATAGCAACATCCTTAACTAACGCTGTCATGAGTGTCTCAGGAGACCAGCATCATGCAGCAATCGCCCTGCCTCAAATAGGGGTAGGCCAACAACGCCAGAATATGATCCGCTAATCCAGTCTACAAAGAGGGAGGCCCTGCCTTGAATGGCATAGCCTCCGGCTTTACCCTGCCATTCCTCGGTATCAAGATATTGTTTGATAATTGCTGGCTCAAGTCGCTGAAACCGCACTTTCGTTGTCACCAGTCGTGAGGCTATTTTGCCGTTCGGATGGATTAAGGCAATCGCAGTCATAACATGATGGCGCCGGCCAGAAAGCCGTTTCAAAAACGCCTCGGCTTCCTGCCGATCTAAAGGTTTGCCAAGAATGCGTTGTCCTGTTGCCACAACCGTATCTGCCCCCATGATATAAGCATCAGGGTATTTGCCTGCAATGACTTGCGCCTTTTCCCTCGCCATGCGTTGCACATAATGGCGAGGGGTTTCACTGGCTATCATGGTTTCATTGATATCAGCAGGAACAACTTGATCCGGAATAATGCCAATTTGTTCAAGCAAGGCCAATCGCCGTGGCGAGGCCGAAGCAAGGATCAAGGCAGGGTTGGGGCTATTTTTCTGGGTTGCCATACCTGCCATTCCATTAGTCATGAAGAGGGGGCACTGGTTACTTGTAACGGAAGGTAATGCGGCCTTTGGTCAAATCATAAGGGGTCATTTCAACATTGACCCGGTCACCAGCCAGAACACGAATGCGGTTTTTGCGCATTTTGCCGCTAGTATGCGCCAAGACTTCATGCTCATTATCCAATTTGACCCTAAACATGGCGTTGGGAAGCAATTCCGTCACTACACCTGAAAACTCAATTAAATCTTCTTTAGCCATTCAATCTTCCCGATCTGATGATTTCTGCGACCATCTATTGCTAATGCGCCGCCTATGGTCAAGCAGTTTATTCATTTGATGGGCCAAAACGTGACGTTAACATATCTTTTATTTGGTCACGAATATTGCGATAAGCGGCTAAACGCGCCTCACGCCCCTCAGCGATAAGCTGTGGATCATAGGCTGGCCAATATTCAATCTGATCTGCTTTAAGCGATGGCGTATGACAGGCCGCTTCATAACTCACTTCAGAAAAACAGATCACCAAATCTATTTTCTGCTCTTCAAGATCATCAAAACTTTTTGGCGTGTGATCAAGCAAATCAATGCCAATCTCGCGCATGACGGTAATGGTAAAGCCGTCGCCGACACCGCCACCTTCATCAATGCCGCAACTATCCACATAAATAATGTGTTCGCTATAGATGGCTTTCATGATCGCTTCCGCCATGGGGGAACGGATTTTATTATGTGTGCAAGCAAAAAGGATCCTTGCGGGAATATCACTGGGGGCGGTAAGTGGATCGGTCATGATCGTATTCCCTGTTTTAACACAAAAACCAGACTGAATAAGCGCCGTGAAGTGCCATGATCAATGTCCACTTTACCCTCAAGGCGTTGCCGCAAAATTTGTGAGCCCTCGTCATGCAAGGCGCGGCGACCCATATCTATGGCTTGAATTTGCGATGGGCTCTTGGTGCGAATAGCTTCGTAATAACTATCACAGATCATTTGATAATCGCGAATGACGCGGCGCAATGGCCCCATAGCTAAAAGAAAATTAGCAAGTGGTTGGTTTGCGTTGTCCCTGATCTCAAAATTAATATGCCTAGCATCAGATCTGAGGCAAAGGATATAAGGCCCATCTGCGGATAGAAGATGAAAATGGTTTTCTTCAATTAAATCAAAAATAGCGATGGAACGCTCATGTTCAGCTTCAGCACTTAATCGCGGCTGGTTTTGCTGATCCAGCTGAATTTCTATAATGCGGTGGTGTTCCTGCTGAGTTTCCATGGTCATTTGTTAGAGGTTCAGCCGGCGTGAGATTGAGCGCGCATGCGCATCCAACCCTTCGGCTTCGGCCAGCCGAATAGCGGCAGGGCCAATTTGACGGAGCGCATCAGCATCACAGGCTAGCAGAGTGGTTCGCTTCATGAAATCCACAACACCAAGCCCAGAGGAAAACCGTGCTGTCCGCGAGGTCGGCAGGACATGGTTAGGACCAGCAATATAATCCCCAACCGCTTCAGGCGTATGAGCGCCAATAAAAATAGCCCCGGCGTGTTTGATCTTTTGGCTTAGTTCATCAGCATGATGCGTGGCGATTTCCAAATGTTCAGGGGCTAGCCGATTTGCGAGATCAATGCCTTCATCCCAATCTTTGACTGTGATAATGGCGCCGTGATCACGCCAAGACGCACCGGCAATATCAGAACGCGGCAATCCGGCAATGACCTGATCTACTGCCGCATCAACAGCATCGGCAAAATCCTGATCATCGGTGATCAGGATGGATTGTGCCAATTCATCATGTTCTGCCTGCGCCATGAGATCCATGGCAATCCAGTCAGGATTGTTTTCCGCGTCGGCCATAATCAGAACCTCTGATGGGCCAGCAATAGAATCAATCCCCACTTGTCCAAACACTTGCCGTTTTGCCGTAGCCACCCAAGCATTGCCAGGCCCCGTGATTTTGTCCACGGGCTTGATGGTTTCTGTTCCATAGGCCAGTGCAGCCACGGCCTGTGCGCCCCCAATTGTCCAAACTTCGTTAATTCCGGCCAAATGCGCCGCCGCCAAGACCAAATCATTTGCTTCCCCGTTTGGGGTTGGGGTCACCATGACTAGCCGTTCAACCCCAGCAACTTTCGCGGGCAGAGCATTCATTAGCACCGAAGAAGGGTAAGAGGCTTTCCCCCCCGGCACATAAAGTCCCGCGGCATCAACGGGTGTCTGCCTTAACCCTAGTTTAACCCCTGCTTGATCAACCCATTGCATCGCTTCAGGGCGTTGACGCTCATGAAAGGCGATGATCCGTTCAGCAGCAAGATTAAGCGCAGAGCGCAAATCATCATCTAAATTGTCATAAGCTGATTTGAGACGGCTGGCAGGAAGATTAAGATCAGCCATACTGGCAGCAGAATGGTGATCAAAGGTTTGTGTAAGCTTAAGAATGGCAGAGTCACCTTGGGCGCGAACCTGGGATATGATCGCGGCGACATCACTGTCCACATCGGATACGACCTCTCTTGAGGAGGTAATGAGATGTTCAATTGCCGTCAGGCGCTCGGGGTCATGGAGTGGTATGCGAAATGTCATTTATGGCTTCACCAAAACGCTGGATCCAATGGCTGATCATATCAGGTCGTGTTTTCCATGCTACACGATTCACAGCGAGTTTGCTTGTAATTCTTGCAATTTCTTCGACTTCGACCAAACCATTTGCGGTAAGCGTAGACCCAGATTCCACCAGATCAACAATACGGCGGCATAACCCTAACCCCGGGGCAAGTTCCATCGCCCCGTTGAGCTTTATGCATTCAGCTTGTACACCTCTGGCGGCGAAATGCCGTCTAGTCAAATTAGGGTACTTGGTGGCGACGCGAACATGACTCCAGCTTCGGGGGTCTTCGGCGGCTAGGGTTTCTTTGCGGCTAGCCACAACCATCCGGCAATGCCCTGTGTTCAAATCAACAGGTGCATAAATATCAGGGTGATCAAATTCCATCAGCACATCTTCACCGGCGATCCCCATTTGCGCCGCACCATAGGCAAGGAAAGTGGCCACATCAAAACTGCGGACACGAATAATGTCAACCGAAGGGTCATTTGTTGAAAAGCGTAGCCGCCGATCCGTTTCATCAAAAAAGGCATCTTCAGGGGTTAATCCAGCGCGAGCCATAATCGGCCGAATAGCGTTTAAGATACGTCCCTTCGGCAGAGCCAATATCAATTTGTCCTTGCTGGATTTGACGCTGTCCGTCCCTATCCATCCATTGTCCAGATTGCTCATCTGAGGCCTCTTTTAATCGCTATCTTCGTGAGGATGCGTGGGTTGAAAATGGGTCACCCATCCTTCATCTAAATCAGCGGCAAATGCTTTGATCTGATCAGTTTCTAGTTTCAGCATAGCATTACCTGAAAACGTCAGATCTATCGACATACCCGAAAACGTAATGCTGAGCAAGGATAGGACGTCTTCTTTTCGGTTAAGATCAATGCTTTGACGCTTAACTGAACGGATATCTGAGAAATTGACGCCAATCAACCGCCGCCGATTATGGTCATCATCATTAAAGAAACGTGCGGCAACCATCAAAAATTGATGGTCATCAGCGTCATAGCCCATATCCCCAACTAACACGGTGGCATCTTGCAACAATGAGGAAAGTACGGTCAGATCCCCCGTATCATGTGCCGCCAGTTTTAATGCTGTGCTCATCTTTTTTTCTGTTGTCCTTTTGGCATCGTATTGAGATTAGATTTTGACATCTTTCGGTTATTCTTTGACACGGCTAATCTGTGCACCACAAGCGTTAAGCTTATGTTCCAGTTGATAATAGCCTCTATCGAGATGATAGACGCGTTGCAAAGTGGTCTTACCATCAGCCACTAATCCTGCCAGCACCAGTGACACCGATGCGCGTAAATCCGTTGCCATTACAGGGGCCCCAACAAGCATATCAACGCCGCGAATAAGAGCCGTGCCGCCAGAGACATTTATTTTTGCCCCCATCCGCATCAATTCTGGAACATGCATAAAGCGGTTTTCAAAGATAGTTTCACTGATCCGTGAGGCGCCTCTAGCCATGCACATAAAGGCCATGAACTGCGCCTGCAGGTCTGTTGGAAACCCGGGATAAGGATCGGTGGAAATATCAACTGGCTGTGGGCGGTCAGCCATAGCAATAGTGATATGCTGATCACCAGCATCCACCCTAGCCCCAGCTTGTGTTAAGCTAGATATCAGCGCATCCAGATGATCAGCTCGGGTATTTTCCAATCTCACTTCACCTTGGGTAATGGCGGCGGCAATGGCAAAGGTTCCCGCCTCAATTCTATCTGGTACAACGCGGTGGGTTGCCCCATTAAGACGATTTACCCCCTCGATTGTGATTGTGCTGGTGCCATGCCCTGTAATATTTGCGCCCATGGCGTTTAAACATTCAGCCAGATCAGAAATCTCAGGCTCCCTTGCGGCGTTAATCAGAACGGTTTCCCCTTTGGCCATGCAGGCGGCCATCAAGGCGTTTTCTGTCGCCCCGACACTAATCATGGGAAAGGTTATACGATTCCCCGTTAACCCCTGCTTTGCTTCAGCCAGAACATATCCGTCTTCTAGGGTAACTTTAGCGCCTAATTTTTCCATCACCATAATATGCAGATCAACAGGGCGTGATCCAATGGCGCAGCCCCCGGGCAGGGATACCTTGGCTTGTCCCATACGTGTCAATAATGGCCCTAAAACAAGGATTGAAGCTCGCATTTTGCGAACAATATCATAGGAGGCTTCAAGCCCAATTGATGATCCTGCCTTAAGATGCAGACTCTCATCTTTAGCTGTGCCTTCAACATTCAGACTATGTAATAGCTCACGCATAGATCGGGTGTCAGCCAAATCAGGCCAACCTTCAAGGATCAGGGTCTCGTCCGTTAACAAAGCCGCGCACATCAGAGGCAAAGCCGCATTTTTTGCCCCACTGATTTGGATCACACCATTAAGCTTGCCGCCACCTTCAATTTCCAGTTTATCCATGTTCTGGGTCTCCTTTTTTTTGGGGGCTGGGTGTGGGGCTGTCTTTGCGGCCACGCATCTGGGTTTTACGTCGCAACAGATTGTCCCGCAGTGCCTGTGCCTGACGTTCCTGCCGGTCGCGTTCGGATTTGGAGGATTTATCAGCAGGCGCTTTCATGGTCATGTTTCCTTATATAAGGATTATAGAAATAAATGAAGTTTTCATCTTGGTCTTTGTTTACCATGAAAAATAGGCAGGAAAATGACCAGTATTCACTTTTTTGTGATTTGCCATTTCGCTTGCAATATTAGCATAACATGAAATGTTCCATGAGGAGTCATAAGGTAAGATCAGTTTCAGATGTATGCGCATTATGGTTTTAGACTTTGCATAGTTTAAGGATGCGAATGGCATGTGATAAGCGCAGGAGTAAAGGTGAAAAACACAAATCCTGACAATAATTCTGGCAATAGTTTTCCACCAGAACCAAGCATGGTTGACGGCAAATCAGCATGGCGACGGTTTCTGCCTGTGGGGGTTTTGGTCTTTGGCCTTGTTGTTATTCTGGCGCTGATGTGGCGTTATGATATTCGCCTGGATGAGAAATTTTGGATAAGAATGGCGGATCATCATGATATTGTTGAGGATTGGACACGCCAAAATTTTCTTATCGCAGTTTTAGGTTTCATGGTGATTTATACCCTTGCGGTTGCTTTTTCGGTTCCTGGGGCGGTATTCTTAACCTTGGCTGGTGGGGTAATTTTTGGCTGGCTGGGTGTGCTTATTGTCGTCATTTCTGCTACGCTTGGGGCATTACTGGTCTTTCTGGTGGCACGCGGTGCTATGGCGGATGTCTTTCAACGGTCGGGATCGTCTTTCCTGGTAAAACTTCAAGGCGGATTTGATCGGTCCCCATTTTTCTGGTTGCTGGCCTTGCGCTTGATGCCTGTTGCGCCGTTTTGGGTGGTGAATATTATTCCAGCAATGCTAGGGATGCGGGTTGTGCCCTATGTGCTGGCAACTTTGATCGGGATTATTCCGGGCAGTTTGGTTTTTGTTTATACAGGAATTGGATTTTCTGAAGTGCTAGCCGATGGTGTTGTTC
The DNA here is from genome assembly GCA_027593125.1 of Pseudomonadota bacterium. GTDB lineage: Bacteria > Pseudomonadota > Alphaproteobacteria > Puniceispirillales > UBA1172 > UBA12202. Next base: position 8,686 of record JAQCJL010000070.1, read on the forward strand.
CAAATTTGTCCGTTTTATCCGATAACAGGATTTTTGGCCCAATACTGGCTTTATCCCTTTTGGCAGTGATCCCTGCGCTTATCCGATCACGCCGGCCAGCCAAGGAACCAGCAAAGGAACCAGCCAAGGAAAAGGAAAACACATGATCCCTATCACGACAGATATCTGCATCATCGGCGGCGGATCAGGCGGATTGTCAGTCGCAGCAGGGGCCGTACAAATGGGTGCCAGAGTGGTGCTTTTTGAAGGCAGCAAAATGGGCGGTGATTGCCTCAATTATGGCTGTGTTCCCTCTAAGGCACTATTGGCG
>JAQCJL010000071.1 GCA_027593125.1 Pseudomonadota bacterium
AAAAACTGGTGCGTGGACTAGAAGCGCATCCGCATGTGTATCTGATGTCCGATGAAATCTATGACAAGCTGGTATTTGATCCGGCTGAAATGACCAGTTGCTTGAGCTTTCCTGAAATCAGGGATCGTCTCATCATTCTAAATGGATGGTCAAAAACATATGCAATGACGGGATGGCGACTTGGATATGGGATTTGGCCAGAATCTTTGATTGATATTGCTGATCGTCTGGCGGTTAATGACCATTCTTGTGTAAACGCTGCTGCCCAATATGCCGCGCTAGCCGCCCTTACTGGTCCGCAAGATTGTGTTGAGGACATGCGACACGCTTTTCAGCGGCGAGCAAAACTCATACATCAAGGGCTTAATGCCCTAGACGGGGTGTCCTGCGCCGCACCATTGGGTGCATTTTATGCTTTTTGCAATATTACGGGTACGGGGAAACCATCATCGTTTTGGCAAAACACTTTACTTGAAGATCATGGGGTTGCGGTGATTTCTGGAACCAGTTTTGGTCAAATGGGTGAAGGGTATTTGCGGTTTTCCTGTGCAAACTCCGATGCCGCAATTAGTGAGGCATTGGCACGCTTTCAATTGGCTTTGAGCCAGCAATAGCCCAAAGTTTCCATTTTTGCCTATTTTTTAATCACCCTGCCCTTTTTTTAATCATATTATTGCACAAACCACTGTGTGAAGCTCTAAATTGGTTGGGTGAAATTTCATTCTAATTTGATTTCATTAACTTTTCTGACCATAGCATAAAAAAGAACCGATATTGCTTTAATTAAAACAGCAATGGAGGTAATCATGAAGAAATTAGAGGTTATAATTAAGCCATTTAAACTTGATGAAGTCAAAGAAGCCTTACATGAGGTAGGCATTCAAGGCATTACCATCACCGAAGCCAAAGGATTTGGTCGTCAGAAAGGCCATACGGAGCTTTATCGTGGCGCTGAATATGTTGTTGATTTTCTTCCCAAAGTAAAAATCGACATCATTCTTGATGACGATCTTGTTGATGCAGCGGTAGAAGCCATTCTTGGTTCTGCCACAACAGGCAGAATTGGCGATGGAAAAATTTTCATCTCACCTATCGAAGAAGTGATCCGCATTCGCACCGGCGAGCGTGGTTCAGACGCAATTTAATTTAAAATATTTTTCAAAAGAGGAGTGACGACAATGACGAATGCAAAAACTATTATCGATTTCATGAAAGAAAACGATGTCAACTATGTTGATCTGCGTTTTACCGACCCACGTGGCAAGATGCAGCATGTCACGCAGCATATTGACACTATTGACGAAGATGCTTTGGCCGAAGGCTTCATGTTTGATGGGTCATCTATCGCTGGCTGGAAGGCCATCAATGAATCCGATATGACACTAATGCCTGACCTGAGCCGGTTTTACATTGATCCGTTTTTCGCTCAACCCACATTGGCTCTTTTCTGTGATGTTCTTGATCCGGCTACTATGCAGCCTTATGAACGCGATCCACGGTCAACAGCCAAAGCAGCTCTTGCCCATATGGCATCTGCCGGTATAGCAGACACTGCTTTTTTTGGCCCAGAAGCAGAGTTCTTTATCTTTGATGACGTCAAAATTGATGTTGGCATGAATGTTGGGATGTATAAGGTTGATTCCGTAGAAGGTCCTTACAATTCTGGCCGCGATTATGAAGAAGGCAACATGGGGCATCGCCCTGGTGTTAAGGGTGGTTATTTCCCTGTACCGCCAGTTGACGGTGGTCAAGACATTCGTTCTGAAATGCTTTCCGTGATGAGTGAAATTGGTGTTCCTGTTGAAAAACACCACCATGAAGTAGCGCCATCACAGCATGAGCTGGGCATGAAGTTCGGCACTTTGATTGAAACTGCTGATAACATGCAGCTTTATAAGTACTGCGTGCATCAGGTTGCCCATGCTTATGGGGTTAGCGCAACCTTCCTGCCTAAGCCTATTGTTGGTGATAATGGCTCTGGCATGCATGTGCACCAGTCTTTGTGGAAAGATAACACCCCACTGTTCGCTGGAAATAATTATGCTGATCTTTCGGAAATGGCGCTTTTCTATATTGGTGGAATTATCAAACACGCAAAGTCTCTAAATGCCTTCACCAATCCTTCAACCAACTCTTATAAGCGTTTGATTCCAGGGTTTGAAGCCCCAGTTCTTTTGGCTTACTCCTCACGAAATCGATCAGCTTCTTGCCGGATCCCCTTTGTGGATAATCCAAAAGGTAAGCGTGTTGAGGTGCGTTTCCCAGATCCGATGGCTAACCCCTATTTGGCTTTCTCTGCCATGCTAATGGCTGGACTTGATGGAATTCGGAATAAAATCCATCCGGGTGAAGCCATGGATAAAGATCTTTATGATCTGCCAGCCGAAGAATTGAAAAATATTCCAACAGTATGTGGCAGTCTGCGTGAAGCTCTTGAATGCCTTGACGCTGACAGGGATTACCTGACCAGCGGAGATGTTTTCTCCAATGATCAGATTGATGCCTACATTGAACTGAAGATGGAAGAGGTCTATGCGTTTGAACATACCCCGCATCCGATTGAGTTCAAAATGTATTATTCCTCTTAATCACTCACTCCTCTGAGTTGCAAAACCTCCGAGATAAACTCTCGGGGGTTTTTGTATTTCTGATCTAATCTTGAGGCTTCACAATACCAAATATTGTGGTAAGTTAAGCCTCCTTTATCCATATCTATGGCTTTGTGTTCATGAACAGTCTGTTTGAAACCGATGACTCTGCCTATTCTGCAGCAGAAATTGAAGTGCTTGAAGGCCTTGAGCCTGTCCGCAAGCGCCCAGGCATGTATGTTGGTGGCACTGATGATCGGGCGCTTCATCATCTGGCTTCGGAAATTTTGGATAATGCCATGGACGAAACCGTGGCAGGTCATGCCAATCGCATTGAGATACGCCTTGAGGCTAGTGGTCATTTAACCATTTCCGATAATGGGCGCGGCATCCCCACCGACCCTCATCCTAAATTTCCTGGGAAATCAGCATTAGAAGTCATCATGACAACGCTTCATTCTGGCGGCAAGTTTAGCGGTAAAGCTTATTCAACCTCCGGGGGCTTGCATGGTGTAGGATCATCCGTTGTTAATGCCCTTTCGGCAGAATTAACTGTTGAGGTAGCGCGAAACAAAACGCTTTATTGTCAGCATTTTTCGCGTGGCAAGGCTATGGGGGGATTAGAGAATCTGGGCACCGTTTCTAATCGGCGCGGCACACAAGTGCGGTTTCTCCCTGATGCAGAGATTTTTGGTGATCAGGCTAGGCTTAAACCTTTAACGCTTTACCGGCTTGCCCGATCCAAAGCCTATCTGTTTGCTGGTGTAGAAATTCGCTGGCAATGCGCCCCTGAGCTGATTAAAGCTGATCAAGATATTCCGACTGAGATTACGCTTTCCTATCCTGATGGATTAAAAGATTTTCTTATGGATGCCACTCGCGAACAGGATGTGCTTATCAGTCAGCCTTTTGCTGATAATGTTTCCCTTTCCGGAGAAAAGGTCGAAGTCGCTATTACGTGGTTTCATGATCACGAAGATGGATTTGTTAGTTCTTATTGTAACACTGTCCCTACCCCTGATGGCGGCACCCATGAACAAGGATTACGGCAAGCCATTGTTAGAGGAATGCGCAACTTTGGGGAAATTGCTGGCATTAAAAAAGCAACGGACCTGACGGTTGATGATGTTATGGCCTCAATCGGGGCAGTCTTGTCCGTATTTATTCGCGAGCCGCATTTTCAAGGCCAAACCAAAGATAAACTGGTCAGCCAAGATGCAACGAAACTGGTGGAAACCGCATTGCGTGACCGCTTTGAGACTTGGCTAGCAGCTGATAAAGAACGAGCAGGGTTTTTACTTGAAGCCGCTATCACGCGCATGGAAGACCGCAAACGCAAGCGCCGTGATCGCGAAGTTGCCCGAAAATCTGCCACAAAAAAACTACGCCTTCCAGGAAAATTGGCAGATTGCAGTGCATCTGGAAACGAAGAAACAGAAATCTTTATTGTTGAGGGGGACTCGGCTGGTGGATCCGCCAAACAAGCGCGTGATCGGCGCACCCAAGCTGTCCTACCATTACGCGGCAAAATTCTAAATGTGGCCTCTGCCAGTGACGATAAAACAAGCCAAAACCAAGAATTAAGCGATCTTGCCCTTGCTCTTGGTGTTCAGCCAGGCAAAGGGTTTTCGCTTGATCAACTGCGTTACGACCGCATTATTATTATGACTGATGCGGATGTGGATGGTGCCCATATTGCTGCGCTTCTGATGACCTATTTTTATCAACAGATGCCTGAATTGATTGAAAAGGGGCATCTTTATTTGGCTCAGCCACCATTGTATCGCTTGGCGCAAGGCGGTGAGGTCAGATACGCCCTTGATGATGACCAACGTGAAACCATTATCGCATCGGATTTTGCTAAAAGAGGCAAGATTGAGGTTAGCCGTTTTAAGGGATTGGGCGAAATGCCGCCAGCTCAACTGAAACTAACCACCATGAACCCTGAAACACGACGTCTGTTGCAGGTCAGTTTACCCGCACGGCAAGGTGATGACGCAGATGATCGTCGGCGGGTTGATGGGCTTGTCGATACCTTAATGGGCCGAAAAGCGGAAAAACGCTTTCACTATATCCGTGATCATGCCCCTTCGATCATTGCGCCACTAGATATTTAGCTATACCGAAAGGTTATTCAGAAATTGCTCAAGATGGGAGTTAACCACATCAGGTTTTTCCATCGTGATCAAATGGCCTGCCCCAGCAATCTCAACACATTCTGACATTGGTGTTATTTCTGACATCTTGTAGTGCAACAAGGGCGGCGTGATGCGATCCTCTTCTCCCACCATAAAACAAGCCGGACATGCAAGGCCAGCAAGGGTCTGTGTATGATCTGATCGTGTGATAATGGCTTTTTGTTGCGCTTCATAAACGGCGAGCCCCGGTTCTTTTGCCATTGCGATCACGCGCGACACCAATGCGGTGTTTTGAAAACTGTCCGCAGACAGCATTTTCCGTGCCCCTGCCTTGGTCAGCCCTTGATAGCGCCCTGTCTGAAGAAGGCCTTTTTCTGCTAAGCGTTGGCGCTGGCGTTCTGCGGTTTCGCTATGAGCGTTGCTATCCATGACGACTAAACCAGAAATCCGTTCAGGAGCCATTTTTACCATTTCGAGGGCAATATAGCCCCCCATAGAAAGCCCGATGGGGACAATCTTGCCTTGGGTTTTTGCCAGTGCCTCCGTTGCCATATCAAAAATACTATCATGAGCAAAGGTGTCAGCTATTTGATATTTGTAACTATTTTCAAAATGCTTAATTTGCTCTGCAAAGACTGTAGCAGTTCCCATATGGCAAGGAATGAAAATGAGTGTGAAATGCATGGACTGGATATACCTCCCCCTAGTAAAAATGGCAATAAACTTGACGCTGATGAGCGTTTCGCTTATAAAAAGGGAACCGATGCTTAAGCATCTTGATTTAACCCTCTGCGCCAGATGAGCGAATTTATATTCAGGGTATTACATGACATCATTTGAGGAACTTGGCCTTAGCGAGAAACTGCTGTCTGCTGTTGCGTCATGCGGTTATAAAACCCCTACTCCCATTCAGGAAAAATCCATTCCTGTTATCCTTATGGGTCGGGATGTTCTTGGAAGCGCGCAAACAGGCACGGGGAAAACAGCATCATTTACTCTGCCTATGATTGATATTCTTGACGCAGGACGCGCCAAGGCAAGATTGCCAAGATCACTGATACTTACCCCTACCCGTGAATTGGCGGCACAAGTATCAGAATCATTCACACAGTTTTCACAAAACCATAATTTGACGACGGCATTGTTGATTGGCGGTGTTAGCTTTGGTGAACAAGACGCCTTGCTTGATCGCGGTGTGGATGTGCTTATCGCAACACCAGGCCGGCTTCTTGACCACCTTGAACGCGGTAAAGTGCTTTTGCGCGATGTCAAAATCCTCGTCATTGATGAGGCTGATCGCATGCTGGATATGGGCTTTATTCCAGATGTAGAAAAAATCACTAAGCTGCTTCCAAAAATACGCCAAACGCTGTTCTTTTCAGCCACATTGAACAAAACCATTTATAAGATTTCTGAAAACTTTGTGATTAACCCCAAAATTATTGAGGTATCCCCAGAGATTTCAACTGCTGAAACCGTAGAACAATTTATTTGTAAATCCTCACCTCGCAAAAAGCGTGATGATTTGCGCCAGTTGATTAACAACGAACAAGTCACTAACGCTTTTATTTTTTGCAACAGAAAGCGTGATATCGCCACCCTCAAGCAATCGCTTGAACGTCATGGAATGGATGCCGAATGTTTGCATGGGGATATGTCACAATCTGCCCGAAACGCAGCATTGAAGCGCTTTAAAGACAATGAGGTCAAGTTACTAGTGGCTAGTGATGTGGCGGCGCGCGGTATTGATATTGCCGGCCTTTCGCATGTTTTTAATTTTGATATCCCACATAACCCCGAAGACTATGTGCACCGGATCGGCAGAACAGGCCGTGCCGGTATGTCTGGACGGGCGTTTAGTTTTATCGCCAATGAAGATGATCAAACCTATCTAAACGCTATTGAGAAGCTTATCGGGAAATCTATTCCGACGCTTCAAGGTGATGGCAAAGCGGATAAAGCCCCTGCCAAGGCATCTTCGGCAAAATCATCTGAGGCATCAGATGCAAATGAACCAACAAATGATAACAAAACCTCATCACGGAAAGCCAAAGGCCAGCGAAACCATAATCGCAATGTTGAAGGTGAGAGAGATCAACCGCCAGATTGTTCAGGCAACAGTTTTCGTGATACCGAACATACCCCTGCTTTTTTGCTAAAGCATCCTGCCTAACGCTTAGGGGACAGCGTTTTTTCTATTACTTCTGAGAGATCTGAAGATAAGGTTTTAGCAGTTTTAAGGCGGATCAATGCCCCTTTCATCAACGCTTGCCTGTCTTCGTGGTATCGCGAAAACCGCGTTAATGGCAGAACCATTCGGGCGGCTATCTGAGGATTGCGAGCGTCAATTTCCGCAATATGGTGCGCTAAAAACAGGTAACCAGAGCCATCATTAGCATAAAACATCCGATAATTTAGAGCCGCAAAAACAGAAATCACGGAACGCAATTTGTTTGGATTTCCTGGATCAAACGCCGGATGCCTCATCAGTTCATCACAATGCTTAGGCGTGGATACATATGGACAGGAAGCCTCAAGTGAAAACCATTTTTCCATGACAAGAGAGTCGTTTTTCCAGCGTTCTTCAAACTCAGCCATTGCCTGCATACGTTCAGCGGCATCAGACTGATTGAGCGCCCCAAGACCAGCCATAGAAATGGTCATATTTTTATGGCCAGCCATCTGCAAAGCTTGTTGATAGGGCTTTTCTTCTCTGGTCAGAACAAGCAAGTGGATCAGCACATTCAAAAGCCGCCTTTGCCCCGCGTCACATTTGCCTAAATCTGTCATGAAACGCGTGATGATAGCTTGCGCAGGCACCCAGATATGTCGGGCAATCGCCTTAGCCAATTTGCGGCGAGCGCTCCAAACCGCTAATGGATCAACCAATTGTAACGCTGCCTCAACAACTTGCTGTGATGGCAGTTTCAGTAACTCTGCTTTTACCGCATAATCTAGGTTTTTTTCTTCAAGTATCGCTATAAATGATGATGATAACTTATTGATATTACTGTTAATACTATCATTAATATTTTCATGTTTAATGATATCAAGAATGAGGCTTTTCATCAGCTCTTGCCCTGCGTTCCAGCGGCCATAGCTGTCTTTATCTGCTGCTAAAAGCAGAAGCAACTCATCGGAATTAAGATCCGATTCCAGTTGTACTGGCGCTGAAAACCCACGCATCAATGATGGCACAGCATCTGCTGGCACATTTTCAAATCGATGCGTTTCTTTCTTTTCAGTCAGCGTAATCACGCATTCTTTAGTGCCTTTTTTCTGGCCTTCTTTGATCAAGGGTAGCGGCTTACCATCTGCTGACACTAATCCCATGCAAATGGGAATGACCAATTCTTGGCGCGTGTGGATCGCAGGATTTTCAGGAATGCTCTGATGAAACTGTATGGTTAACGTTTTTTTGCTGCTATCATAATGGCGTGATACCTTAACTTTAGGCGTACCAGCCTGCGAATACCAATGCCTAAACTGGGATAAATTGGCTTGATTGGCATTTTCCATAGCGACAATAAAGTCTTCACAAGTCGCCGCCTGACCATCATGAGTTTTGATATATAAGGCGACCCCCTTCATAAAGCCCGCTTTACCAAGGATATGTTCCAACATTCGAATTACTTCTGCCCCTTTTTCATACACGGTAGGGGTATAGAAGTTGTTGATCTCTTGATAAGTCTCAGGCCGGATCGGATGAGCCGTGGGGCTAGCGTCTTCGGGAAACTGAATAGCCTTTAGCAAAGCGACATCATTAATGCGTTTAACCCCGCGCGAATGCATATCTGCCGTGAACTCTTGGTCACGATAGACCGTCAACCCTTCTTTAAGGGTTAACTGAAACCAATCACGGCAAGTGATGCGATTTCCTGTCCAATTATGAAAATACTCATGCGCAATGATAGATTCCACCCGATCAAGATCATCGTCTGTGGCGGTTTTGGTATTTGCTAATACATATTTGGAATTAAAGATGTTTAATCCTTTGTTTTCCATTGCCCCCATGTTGAAATGGCTAACAGCCACGATCATGAACACGTCCAAATCATAGGATAAGCCAAAAACATCTTCATCCCATTTCATGGATTTCTTCAAACTCTTCATCGCATGACCACAGAGATGAGCGTTACCATGCTCAACATAAATCTGAAGCGCAACGCGTCGACCATCATTGGTAATGAAATGATCTTCGACCAACTCCAGATCACCCGCTACCATGGCAAAAAGATAGCTAGGCTTTGGA
>JAQCJL010000072.1 GCA_027593125.1 Pseudomonadota bacterium
GAGCATTTGGGTTCTCGGGCGGGTTTATCAGCGCCATTAATGCTGTTCCGCCTAGGTGAAGGGGCTAATCTTCACCATGCTCGCCGTTTGGTCGAAGACGAAAGCCGCTATCATTTGGGACTTAACCTCATTCAGTTAAGCGCCAAGGCTTACTATCATGGTGATATGGTTATGTCTGGTGGGTCGTTATCGCGAAGTGAAACACAAGTCTGCGTTTCTGCCCCTGATGCTGAGGCTTATCTTAACGCCGTTTATCTAGGGCGCGGTGATCAAATGCGCGATGTCACCAGCAGAATTGACCATGATGCGCCTGATGGAAAATCTTTCCAGCGTATCCACGGTATTCTGGATGATAATGCGAAAGCCGTTTTTCAAGGCAAAGTCAAAGTGGCGCGATATGCGCAAAAAACGGACGGCAATCAGATGAGCCGGACGCTTATCCTGTCGCGGCAGGCAGAGGCAAACATAAAGCCAGAATTAGAAATCTATGCTGATGATGTGACCTGTTCCCATGGGGCTACAATTGGTGAGATTGATGCTGATCAGCTTTTTTATCTCAAAAGTCGTGGGATCAGTGACGAAGACGCAAGGCAATTGCTGATTGAGGCGTTTTTGGTTGATGTCATTGATGAGCTGGGTGACCCCCAGCGCGATTGGCTTATGGCGGCTATTAAAGAATGGATTGAGGGTCGCTAAAATCATGGCACAGCAACTGGTTACATCAGAACGCGTCGATTGGGATGCTATCCGTTCGGATTTCCCTATTCTGAATCGAAAGGTTCACAATAAACCTCTGATTTTTCTGGACTCTGCTGCGTCGTCGCAAAAACCAAATGCCGTAATTGCAGCCACGGTTGATGCCTATGAAAACCATTATGCCAATGTTCACCGCGGTTTGCATCTGTTGAGCGAAGAAGCCACGGATCGTTATGAGGACACGCGGCGCAAAGTAGCTAACCTGATCAACGCATCCTCACCGCAAGAGGTGGTATTAACCTCTGGGGCGACCATGTCGTTAAATATCATTGCCCAATCCTATGGGGGGATGGTTCTGAAACAAGGGGATGAGATACTCATTTCCGTTGCTGATCATCATGCCAACATTGTTCCATGGCAGATGGTGGCTGAGAGAACAGGTGCGGTCATTAAGGCTGCCCCTATTGAACCAGATGGTTCTGTCGATATGGCTAAAGTAACAGCTTTGGTATCCGATCGAACAAAAATTATTGCCATGCCCCATGTGTCGAATGTTCTAGGAACAGTGTTTGATATAAAAGCATTGTCTGATCTGGCCCATGCTCATGGTGCGGTGATGGTGGTTGATGGTTGCCAAGGGGCTGTGCATATGCCTGTGGATGTGGCGTCGCTTGGATGCGATTTCTATGTCTTTTCAGGGCATAAGCTTTATGGCCCTAGCGGCATAGGGGTGTTATGGGGGCGGTCTGAATGGCTTCAGGCAATGCCGCCTTTCCTTGGTGGGGGATCAATGATTGATCGGGTTAGCATCACATCCTCAACATACGCGGACGCCCCAGAGAGGTTTGAGGCTGGCACACCCCCTATTGCAGAGGCCATGGGGCTTTCAGCGGCTATTGATTATGTTCAGGCGATTGGCATGGATCAGATCAGGGATCATGAGCAAGATTTGATTTCTTATGCTCACCAACGGCTTTCAGCTGTTGAGGGTCTGCGACTGATAGGGACAGCGCCGGGCAAATCTGGTGTGATATCATTTGTCATGGATTGTGCTCATCCCCATGATATCTCAACAATTATCGACAGATCTGGTGTTGCGATAAGGGCAGGGCACCATTGCGCACAGCCATTGCATGACTTTCTTGATCTGCCTGCAACCGCCCGTGCCAGTGTGGCAATTTATAATCAGCGAAGTGATTTTGACCGTCTGGCAGAAGCACTGGAAAAGGTAAAAGTGATCTTCTCATGAGCCAAGATCATCTCACACTTCATGATTTTATGCCTGGTGGATTAGGGCAATCTGTCACTGATGGCTATATTGCAAGGGCAGGGGATACGGACCCAAACCTTAGTGAAAAACCCCCGATAGTTGATATTGTGACGGCGTTATCATCGGTGTTTGACCCTGAGATTCCTGTGAATATCTATGATCTTGGTCTGATCTATGATATCATTCCTAATGATAACGGCGATGTTTATATCACCATGTCATTAACAGCCCCGGGGTGTCCGGTGGCTGGTATTTTGCCGCAACAGGCGGCAGATGCGGTAGCGGCGCTGGATATGGTTGGATTGGTTGAGGTGGAGTTGATTTGGGATCCGCCTTGGACAAAAGACCGGATGAGCGAAGACGCCCGACTGGCACTGGATATGTTTTGAAAGAATAGAGATGTTTGCTTTGGATAAACCTATTATCAGCCTTTCTGACCGCGCGGCAGAACATATTCGCGGTTTGATGGCCAGCGCAGATAATGATGTGCTGGGCATTCGCGTTGGCATTAAAACGGCTGGATGTTCGGGCATGAAGTATCATGTTGAATACGCTAAGGATAAAAAGCCTTTCGAAGATAGCATTACCGAAAAGGGGGTCACGGTGTTTATTGACCCAACCGCAGTAATGTTTTTAATCGGTTCTGAAATGGACTGGCAGGAAGAAAAGTTCACCTCGGGCTTTGTTTTCAATAACCCTAACGAAACCGCCCGATGCGGTTGCGGTGAGAGTTTCACCGTAGACGCCTAGTAACACCATCAAAAAGGATAATATGAATGTCGGATCGCGCGGTTCGCCTTGAACAAAAGGCTCAATTAACGCCACGTATCGGCATTACCCAAGCGCTAAAAGAATTGCTTTTTTATGTCTCTCCTCGCGGCAATCGTGAGGTGTTTGTCAGAACTATGCTGGCGCTATTGTTTATCTCTATTGCAAGGGCGGCAACCCTGATTGTTCCGTTGGCCTATGGCTGGGTCGTGGATCATGTGTCGGTAAATGATTACAGCTTTGATGTTTCGATTATGTGGTGGCTTTTAGGGGCTTATGCTCTGGCTAGGGTTAGTCAGCAGTTTTTTGACGAAGCCAGTGAATATGTGTTTGTCAGGGTAGCGCAGAAAGCGGTTCATAACGCGGCTCTTAAGACATTTCAGCATCTGCATTCCTTAAGCTTGAAATTTCACCTCGACCGCCAGACGGGCGGCTTGACTCGTGCGATTGAGCGTGGGGCAAAGGGGATGGAGTTTTTGCTGACTTTTGCTTTGCTAGAAGTCATGCCCCTGATCATTGAGCTGGTTTTAGTGTCTTCTATATTATGGGCATTGTTTGGGTTTTATTATGCTCTGGTGACGGTAATCACCGTTATCACCTATGCAACTTATACCCTTATCCTGACCGAATGGCGGATGAAGTTTCGTCGCCGCATGAATGAGGCTGATGAAAATGCCGCTACGCGTGCTGTTGATTCTCTATTAAATTATGAAACTGTCAAATATTTCAATGCGGAAGAAATCGAAGCTAATAAGTTTTCTCAAGCACTAAAGCGCTATGAAGACGCGGCGGTGATCTCACGCACCTCACTTTCTATGGTTAATGTCGGGCAGGGGCTGATCATTGCCATCGGGCTGGTCATTGTGATGGGCTTGGCTGGACATGACATAAAAGAAGGCAATCTATCCATTGGCAGTTTTGTTGTTGTGAACACTTATCTCATTCAGCTGTACCTGCCGCTCAATTTCCTTGGCTATATTTACCGTGAAATCAGGCAATCTCTGGCTGATATGGAAAGAATGTTCTCACTTCTTACCGAGGACCCGGATATCAATGACACCCAAGAGGCAGCCCCCCTATCCGTAAAAGGCGGCCAGATTATCTTTGACAATGTGACATTCTCATATGGGCCAAGGGTGGTGCTCAAGGGTGTTTCGTTTCATGTTGAACCGGGTAAGCGTGTAGCCCTAGTTGGGCCAAGTGGTGCTGGTAAGTCTACCATCTCAAAATTACTGTTTCGGTTTTATGATCCTGATGAGGGGGATATCCGTATTGATGGGCAGTCAATCAAAGACGTCCAACAATCCAGTCTGCGTTCTGCCATTTCAATGGTGCCGCAAGATACCGTTCTCTTTAACACTGATATCGCAGCTAATATTTCCTATGGCAAAGAAGACGCCTCAATGGAAGAGATCAGAAAAGCAGCGAAATTAGCCTCACTTGCAGATTTTATAGAAACTCTTCCCGAAGGATACCAAACGCGGGTAGGGGAACGCGGCCTGAAACTCTCTGGCGGCGAAAAACAGCGTGTGGCTATCGCTAGAGCTATTTTGAAAAACCCAACCATTTATCTTTTTGATGAAGCAACATCGGCGCTGGATAGCCGTACAGAAAAACAAATTCAAGCCTCGCTCAACGCGATTAGTGTTGATCGCACAACATTGATTATTGCCCATCGGCTATCAACGATTGTGTCTTGTGACGAGATTTTGGTTTTAGTGGATGGCGAGATTGTTGAACGCGGCACGCACCGTAATCTGTTAGCCCAAAAAGGGGTGTATGAGGCCATGTGGCTAAGGCAGGCCTCAGAACAAGCAGAACAGGCAGAATTATCTGTCCCTTCTGATCACATTTCGACTGATGATACTAACTGAACGTATTTTACCTCAAACGGCTTATGCTTCGCTTAAGCTTAAACATGGCAGTGATCTGAATATTCGCTATGGGGTTTGGGGCAATGTTGCTGGAGGCAAGAATAACACTAAGCCTGTTGTTGTTGTTATGCCCGGATTATCTGAGTTTATTGAAAAATATGCCATTATGATGACGCCTTTGATTAAGGCTGGCTATGATGCGATTATTTTAGATTGGCCGTCACAAGGGTTAAGTGGGCGTTTCCTTGATGACCGAACCGTCATTCATAGTAATGGGTTTGAGGATCATCTCAATGCCCTGATGACGGTATTGGACGCAGCAGATATCGCACCGGAGCGACCGCTTATCTTATTTGGGCATTCGATGGGTGGCCATTTAGCGTTTCGTGCCGCTAAGTTGTTGGGAGATAGGGTCAAAGCTATGGTTGTCAGCGCCCCTATGATGTTGCCGCCATTAACGCCGCCATGGTTTGTGCGATTAAAACTATTGATTTTGATGGGGTTAGGTTACGCCAGAAAACCAATATCTGGAAAAAGCGATCATCCCCACCGGTATACTTTTGATGCGGATAATGTCTTAACCAGAGACGAAGAAGGGTATCATTTGATGCCGCAGTTATGGAATGAAAATAAAGACATTAAAACCTATGATCTGACTTATGGTTGGCTGGCGGCTGCTTATCGGTCATGTGTCAAGACAACTGCCAAGGCCTCTTGGCTTAGGCAATGTCATGTGCCTGTTCTGGCACATATTGGCGGTGATGAGCGACTGGTTAGCGCGGATTATCAGACATGGGCCTTATCGCTATTACCAGATGCTGATGTCATCACCTATGTTGGGGCACGTCATGAACTGATGCTGGAATTGCCAGATGTGCGGCAAGCCTTTTGGGAAAACACTTTGGCGTTTCTTGATCGCTATCGCTAGCCCCTTTGCAGATGACATCAATGAAATCAGGGGTTATTGGTCTGAGGAAAACTGTTCCTGCATGGCACGTTCAGCTAACCCCTGTCCCGGGTCGCTGAGAATGGTGTAGCTAATGCTGTGATCCATCTGAATATCAACAGTGGTGATATCTCTGATCTCGGTTCCGTCTGCTGCCGCGCTTGCTGGACGGAAATCAGACTCAAGCATGGTCAGGGATACCGTTGCGGATTGCGGCAAAATAGCTCCTCGCCAACGCCTCGGCCGAAAGGCACTGACAGGGGTTAGGGCTAAAACCTCTGAGCCAAGCGGAATGATTGGTCCATGAGCAGAAAGATTATATGCGGTTGACCCTGCTGGTGTTGCAATAATCAGTCCATCACCCACCATTTCTGGCATGCGTGTGACCCCATCTATGTCAATGCGGATTTTAATCGCCTGATAGCTTTCCCGTGAAATGGAAACCTCATTAATGCCGTGGGCATGATGGGTTTTGCCGTCTAGCGTTGTTGCTGTCATGGATAAGGGGTGGATAAGGGTTTGTTCCGCTGTTGTCATGCGGTCAATGAGATCATCTTCGTGATAGGCGTTCATCAGAAATCCTACGGTGCCGCAATTCATGCCGTAAACGGGTTTCCCATTATCAACAGAAGCCTTTAGAGTCTTCAGCATATGCCCATCACCGCCCAAAGCCACAATCACATCACAGTCACTGATCTTGTGCTGGCCATAATGGTTTGTCAGTTGTTCAAACCGCGTTTTGGCAATAGGCCGGTCTGATGCGGTGAAATGAAAACGCATAAAGAACTCCTTCAATCATTCTGCCATAGCATATATCCCGGCTTTACGCCATGATGTGCTTGTTTTTAAGGGAAATCACCCCCATTTTAGAGATATCATGAGCAAGACGTCAATTAAGCCCTTATTACCCAACCCAGAACAATCACCGCTTTTGCGTATGGTTGAGGGCAGAGATGAGAACAATCAGCCTGTTACTATTCCTGTGGTAACCGAAAAGCCCCTAACCATTTTTCTCAATCGTCAGGAAATAGTCACCGCAATGACGCTTGGGGATTATCCTGATTATCTGGCTGTTGGGTTTTTGAAAAACCAAAATATGCTCAAAGATGATGATGTGATTATTGGTATTGATGTTGATGAAGAATTAGGTGTTGTTGTCGTTCGCACCGATCGCACCACCAATTACGAAGAAAAACTTCAGAAAAAAATTCAGACCAGCGGATGTGCCCAAGGCACAGTGTTTGGCGATATGATGGAACAGATAGATCAAATCACCCTGAATAAAAACACGATGTTGCGCACCAGCACGATGCTTTCCCTTATCAAAGCCATTAATACCATGCCAAGCCTTTATCTCTCTGCTGGGGCTATTCACGGCTGTGTGCTTGCCAAAGAAAATGAGATTTTAGCGTATATTGAAGATGTGGGTCGGCATAACGCGGTTGATAAAATCGCTGGCTGGATGCGGATGAATGGGATTAGTGGTGATGATAAATTGTTCTATACCACTGGACGCCTAACCAGTGAGATGGTGATTAAATGCGTTCAAATGCGTATTCCTGTTTTGATGTCTAGATCAGGATTTACACAATCCGGTGTGGATATGGCGCGCCAGACTGGCTTAACGCTGATCGGTCGTGCCAGAGGCAAGCGTTTCACCGCGTTATCAGGATTAGATCGCATCATCGATGACCATGATAAAACCACCATTGAGGATAACAATGATGATCCTTTATCGCCGCAACGAGGCATGCGACAGCCATGACCGTTCCTGATGATGTGGTTGCTGTTATCCTTGCTGGCGGTGAGGCCAGACGCATGGGCGGCGGTGATAAAGTGTTGATGCAGATTGGCGGTCAGCCATTGTTAAGCCATGTGTTGGCTAGGCTAACCCCACAATGCGATCATATTCTTCTTAACGCTAATGGGGATCCTGACCGCTTTAAGGCCTTTCATCTGCCGGTGATACCCGATATTGTCACAGGCCAGTTAGGGCCATTAGCAGGCATCTTATCTGCGTTAGATGCGGCCGCAATACAATATCCTTCTTGCCGTTATCTGCTAAGCCTTGCTGGTGATACTCCCTTTATCCCTTTGGATTTGGTGGCCCGCATGATGCGACATGCTGATGGCCAGAACATTGTTCGGGCTAGTTCAGGCGGGCGCGTGCATCCGGTCTTTGCGCTTTGGCCGCTAACCATCAGAGCTGATTTGCGTGATCAGTTGGTCAATCATGATATTCGAAAAATTGACCGCTTTACGGCGGCTTATGATGTCGTGGATTGTGATTTTGATGGCATTCCTGATCCTTTTTTTAATATCAATCGCCCTGAAGACAGGATAGAAGCGGAGCGAACTTTACGCTAAGAGAATGCGTTAGCGTGGGTTTAAGGCTTGCAACTCGGCAAAAGCTGGCTAGATTAGCCGCATATCAACCCTGCTTTTATATTGGATGGTGGGGATTTTTAGGTCTTTTGAGGAAAATCTAGGATCATGATTGAAACTGTGCGTTTAATGGCAAACACCTATAAGGCGGCAATTGACAGGTTGGTTAGTCATCTTGATGATCGCTTTGTTAAGGCTGTGGATATGATGCTTGCGGCCAAAGGCCAGGTTATTGTTTGCGGCATGGGAAAGTCTGGTCTTTTTGGGCAAAAAATTTCCTCAACGCTAGCATCAACAGGAACACCAAGCATTTTTCTGCATCCAGCAGAGGCTATTCACGGTGATCTAGGCAGAGTTCGTGCCGATGATGTGTTGATCCTTATTTCCAATTCAGGGGAAACCGAAGAATTAATTCGCTTAATCCCTGCCTTTGATCGTATTGGCATCTCTCGAATTGCCTTTACCGGCAACACCGCATCAACTCTGGCTAGGCATTCGGATCTCGTACTGGATATTTCCGTTGATAAAGAAGCTTGTCCCCTTAATCTGGCGCCAACCACTTCGGGTTTAACCACATTAGTGATGGGTGACGCGTTGGCGATTGCGCTAATGGATAAGCGCGGCTTCAAAGTTGAAGATTTTGCCGCTACTCACCCCGGGGGTGCCCTTGGTAAGCGCCTTTTGGCGCGTGTAAGTGATCAGATGGTCACCCAGAACTTGCCGTTTGTGGATAAAGATGACCTCATGCCTTCTGTTATTTTGAGAATGACAGAAGGTAGGTTAGGCATTGCCTTGGTTGGCACTAGTGATCATCTGCAAGGTATCATCAGCGATGGAGATTTGCGCCGTGCGTTGGGTGAGAATGTAGATTTCGCAACAACCCGCGCAGAAGAATTAATGTCGCCTAGCCCATTAACGACAACGCCTGATACGCGAATGGTCGATGCTGAAGCCAAAATGCAAGAGGCGCGCGTGCAATGTCTTGTGGTGCTTGACGACCAACAGA
>JAQCJL010000073.1 GCA_027593125.1 Pseudomonadota bacterium
GCGGCCATGTTCTGCGAATCTAGCCCTGGCCCAGTGAAATATGCCGCTAGCCTGATGGGGCTGTGTGGTGAGGAAATGCGTTTGCCCATGACAGATATTGATGCAAGTTCGAAAGTTAAAGTCAAACAGGCTATGCTAGACGTTGGTTTGATAAACGCATAACCCCTTAGTGAGGAGGTTCAATGGCCTCGACCATTTCCGTGGGCCGTGTTGCAGAAAATCGTAAGGCGCGCCACGATTATGAAATAATTGAGACCATCGAAGCCGGACTTGTGCTGTTCGGCAGTGAGGTCAAGTCACTTCGTCGGGGCAGGGCCAGTATCACTGAGGCCTACGCCGGTGAAGAACGGGGAAGGCTTATCCTGATTAATGCCAATATTCCCGAATACGAGGGTGCCAGGGATAATCATGAACCTAAACGGCATCGGCCCTTATTGCTCAATAAAAAAGAACAAAACAAATTGCTAGGCCATATCAACCGCGATGGCATGACCATTGTTCCATTAAGTCTTTATTTTAATGATCGGGGTTTAGCAAAGGTCGCACTTGGTCTGGCCAAAGGCCGCAAAAAGCATGATAAGCGCGAAGCGATCAAAAAGCGTGACTGGGATCGCCAGAAGGCTCGTGTCCTTAAGGGTGACTGATGACCGCGTTAATGCGGTGAAAAACCTGATCAAACATATCTTCGGTCAAGCGTCCGGTCTGGGTGTTATATCGTGAACAATGATAGGATGAGATTAACATCTGGCCACCATCCAGTTGCCATTCGCCATGATGCCGAAACGGATAGTCACGCCGCTTTAATCCCAACATATCTAGCAAGGTGTGATGGGCAATCTGCCCTAGCGTAAAATAAACTTTGATCCCCGTCATGCGGTTAAGATCACGGGCAAGAAAAGGGCGGCAGTTTTTAATCTCATCTGGGTTAGGTTTGTTTTGTGGTGGCAAGCAACGCACGGCATTTATAATCCGTGCTTTATTTAAGACAAGCCCATCATCGGTTCGGGCTTTATACTCACCCTTTGCCCAGCCATGTTTCAGCATCATTTTAAACAGCAAATCACCCGCAAAATCCCCAGTGAAGGGGCGGCCTGTGCGGTTAGCCCCTTTTAATCCTGGGGCCAAACCCACAATTGCCACCGCCGCATCCAATGCGCCAAACCCATGCACAGGGGCGTTATACCAATCTGGGTATTTGTCTTGTTGTTGTTGCCTGAAATTAGCCAGTCTCGGGCATAATTGGCAGTCTTGTGGAGGATTGACAGGATCGGAAATCATCATCTCGCGACCGTTATTTGAGAACAACGGCTTCACCAATATCATCCTCATCTTCGTAATCATCATGATTGTCATGATCAGGGATGTTATCCCTAGCGATTAAGTCGCGGATATCATCTAGCTCAATAAAATCATCAGCTTGTCGGCGCAAAGAATCCGCAATGAGGGAAGGTCGAGGTTTCATCGAAGAAATTACAGTCACACGTACGCCTTTATCCTGCACTTCTTGCAACAGTCGGCAAAAATCACCATCCCCAGAAAACAGAACCACATGATTAACATGATCCGCTAGCTTGATCATATCTAATGCCAATTCCATATCCATGTTGCCTTTGATCCGGCGATGGCCGGTTTCGGCGTTGGTGAAATCGCGCCAGGGTTTTGAGACAACGGTATAGCCATTATAATCTAACCAATCGGCAATACGCTTAATGGGTGAATACTCATTATTATCGGGCAGGGCAGTATAATAATAGGCGCGGATCAATTGTCCGCAGTCGCGCAATTCTTTGAGTAAGCGTTCAAAGTCTACGTCAAAGTTTAACGCTTTGGTCGTAGCATGGAAATTGGAGCCGTCAATAAAGACAGCAAAGCGTTCATCAGGTTTAATATTTAGCATGTTTTGGTCTTATCTATAATTATTGAGTGTTTTAGATCTATGCGAAGTCATGTTGTTTGTTTTATGCAATGTTTAAATAATATCGGTGCAACATATTGATCATCGCCGGATAATCTTTATACAAATGGCTTGATCAAGCGTCATCGCATGTAATGGCTAATAACCATTCATAAGATGCATATTAATTTGGTAAAATGATAATGTCAAAGTTACAGGCTATATATTTAGGAATTGGGGCAAATTTGTCAATATCCGGACATGACAATCCAAAATCAGGTTGTCTAGCGGCAATTGATTTTTTGACTGCTGATGGGGCAATTACCCTAGACGCTATTTCCCCTTGGTATCGCACCGCACCTGTTCCTGTTTCGGATCAGCCCTGGTTTTATAATGCTGTGTTGAAAATAAAGACAGAGCTTAGCCCAAGTGATCTTATTCAACGCATTCATAATGTTGAGGCAGAGATGGGCCGGGTGCGCCTCGTCCGAAATGAAGCTAGGGTCATTGATATTGATATTATTGATTATGCCGGTCTGATCAACAAAAGTAATCCTATCCTGCCGCATCCACGCATGCATCAGAGGGCTTTTGTGCTCTATCCTCTTCGGGATGTTGCCAGCGATTGGGTTCATCCAGTATCAGGTCTTGGTATTGAGGATTTGATCGCCGGGCTAGAAGATCAGAATATTCATCCAGAATAATGCTTTCTTTGCCACCCTGTTAGGCTATCGTTGGGCAAATCATCTTCAACTATTGTCTTTTGCCAATAAATTCATTATAAGCACATTCATTCCTAAAATATTGGAGACATCGTTATGGCCCGCGTCACCGTTGAAGATTGCATTGAAAAAATCAGCAACCGCTTTGAGCTTGTTTTGACAGCCGCTCAGAGAGCGCGAGGCATTTCATCAGGTGATCCCCTGACAGTAGATCGTGATAACGACAAAAACCCCGTCGTTGCCTTGCGTGAAATTGCTAACGTTTCTATTTCTACTGAAGACATTCAGGAAGAGTTGATCAAGAGTTTGCAACAAATCAGCCGCCGCGAAGAAGAGCAGACCAGCAATGACGAAGCCGCAAGCATCGCTCAAGACGATATGGCTGCGTTTTCCTCTGATGCTGATACCGAAATGGATGATGCTATGGGCATGCAAATTGAAACTAGCGATAGTGATGATGCAGCCCCTCAAGCTGAGGCTGCCAGCCCTGATTTTGGAAATGAAGGCAGTTTTGCCGATGAAGGCGGATTTGCTGATGGCGACGAAAGTGCCATCAAATCTGACCTTTAATTTTTATTCCTCACAGGTTTATAAATTATTTTAGAATAGCTATTTTTGCTTTGCAGAAGGCGTGATTTAGTGCGATTCTAATCTTATGTATGCTATTGTATCTGCTGCTGAACTTTCTGACCGGATCAAGCCTTTTTATCCTAGTCTTGATGTCGATATGATTGATCGTGCGTATAAGTTCTGTCAGCAAGCGCATGAAGGCCAGAAAAGATCATCGGGTGAGCCTTATTATACCCATCCGGTTGAAGTAGCGACCATTCTGGCAGATATGCATTTAGACCCATCAACCATTATTACCGCACTTTTGCATGATGTGGTTGAAGACACGGATATTACGCTGGAACAGATCAATATTGGGTTTTCCCCCGAAATTGCAGAATTGGTTGATGGCGTGACTAAGCTGACCAAAATGGAAATGCAGAGCGACAATAAGCAGGCTGAAAATGTCCGCAAACTTGTGATGGCGATGAGTAATGATATTCGCGTTCTGCTGGTTAAATTAGCGGATCGCACCCATAATATGCGGACAATTTTTGCTATTAAGAGCGAAGAAAAGCGTGACCGTATTGCTAGCGAAACATTGAATATTTTTGCGCCACTGGCGGAGCGCATTGGCTTAACCAGTCTTCAGCATGAACTAGAAGATAGAGCGTTTGCGGTTTTACACCCTCAACCAAGGGAATCTATACAATCGCGGCTAGAATATCTCACTGAAAGTTCAAAGGATATTATTGAAAAAATTATCGGGGAATTGAACGCGCATCTCATGGCTTCGGGTATTGCTTGTCAGGTGACTGGCCGGACTAAGACATTGTTTTCGATTTGGCGCAAAACCCAGAGTAAAAATGTGGATATGGAAGAGCTTTCGGATGTCATGGCATTTCGGATTCTGGTTAAGGATATTCCCAGTTGCTATCAGGCTTTGGGGTTCCTTCATGTTCATTACCCTACGGTCATGGGGCGCTTCAAAGATTATATTTCTACGCCAAAGCCGAACAAATACCAATCGCTTCACACCTCAATTATTGGCCCTTTCAAAAAGAAAATTAAGATTCAAATCCGTACCGAGGACATGCATCGGATCGCCGAAGATGGGGTCGCCGCGCATTGGCGTTATAAATCTAAGCAAAGCCATGTTGATCATCGTGAAATCAAGGGCTTTAACTGGCTGAATGATTTGTTGGATATTTCTAGCCATTCAGAAAGCGCCGAGGAGTTTTTAGAAAACACACAGCTAGAAATGTATAGCGATCAGGTGTTTTGCTTCACCCCCAAGGGTAAAATTATTCCCCTGCCGCGTCAGGCCACAGCGATTGATTTTGCTTATGCCGTTCACTCAGATATCGGCAACACTTGTGTTGGTGTGCGCATCAATGGCAAGCATCGCCAGTTAGCCACAACCCTTAGCAATGGTGACCAGGTGGAAATCATTACTAGCCCAAGCGCCATCCCAAGCGCCGAATGGGAAGATTTTATGGTGACTGGCCGGGCAAAATCAGCATTACGGCGGTTTTTGCGTCTTAAAAAAGAAGCTGAGTTTTCTCGCCTTGGTAGGGCACTATTTTCTAAAGCCAGCCGTCAACACGGGATTGAAATCGCTGATCATATGCTTGAGCCATGTTTAATGAGTTTTGAGGCAGAAAGTGTTCAGCATCTCTATGCTTTGATTGGCGAAGGTGGAGTTAAGCCGATTGATGTTTTGGCCAAACTTTACCCGGAATTGCGTCCGGTATCGAAATCTGCCACGCGATCCAAAAAGAAAGCAGACCCAGCCCTTGATATCAAAGGCTTGGTGCCTGGAATGGCGGTACATCATGGCAATTGTTGTTACCCGTTACCGGGGGAACGCATTGTCGGTATCATTACTACGGGTAAGGGAATTACCGTGCATCGGGTGGATTGTTCGGTGTTGGAAAAATTCAATACCATGCCAGAATTATGGTTAGATATTGAATGGAATAAAGAAGGTCCAGCGCGAGTAACTGGACGCATGATTGTTGTTCTGCTGAATGAGCCGGGTAGCCTTGCATCTATTACCATGCTAATCAGCCAGTATGATGGCAATATCAGCAACATTCATTTGTTGGAACGCTCAAGCGATTTTTTCCGCTTTCAGCTTGATGTTGAGGTTACGCATATCCGGCATCTTAACGCGATTTTGGCAGCAATGCGTTCCAGCAAATTTGTTGAGAGTGTGGAACGGGAAAAAATATAATTATGGCTCAATCTTCTCATGACTCCGGCCGATTGCGGTTAGGGGTTAATATTGATCATGTCGCAACCATTAGGAATGCTCGTGGTGCGTCGCATCCTGATCCCGTCAACGCAGCCTTAGTGGCTGAACATGCTGGTGCAGATGGGATTACGGCTCATCTTCGTGAAGATCGGCGTCATATTCGTGAGCCGGATTTGGCGGCGATAAAGGCAAAGGTTACCTTGCCCTTAAATCTTGAAATGGCGGCAACAGAGGCTATGCGCGATATTGCCCTTGCCACTCAACCTAATGCCGCGTGCATTGTGCCTGAAAATCGCATGGAAATAACCACTGAAGGGGGGCTGGATGTGGTGGGACAACGCCGCCGTTTGGCGCCCATTATGGCGGCCTTAAAAGACCAGGGCATCAGGCTTTCACTTTTTGTTGAGGCTGATCAAGATCAGCTTCATGCCGCGGCTGATCTTGGGGCGGATATTGTGGAACTTCATACCGGTCGTTATTGTGATCTGCCAGCTGGGGATGATCATGATGCAGAGTTGCATCGAATTATTGCCGCCGCCAAAATGACTGAACAATTAGGGCTGGAATGTCACGCTGGGCATGGGTTGCGGTTTGATAATGTTGGACCTATCGCAGCTATCCCACAGGTGATTGAGCTAAATATTGGGCATTTCCTGATTGGTGAGGCTATTATGTCAGGGCTGAGTAATGCCATTATGACCATGCGGCGTCTGATGGATGAGGCGCGGTCGTCATGATCCTAGGTATCGGGACCGATATCGTTAGCATCGATCGCATCAAGCAAAGTGTTGATCGTCACGGTGAAGCCTTTTTGAAGCGGATTTATAGCCAAGAAGAATGCCAACAAGCCAAGCAACGCAATGCAGGCGAAACGCGTTTCTTTGCTACTCGGTTCGCCGCAAAAGAAGCCATATGGAAAGCCTTAAATCGTGATCGGGCAGAAGATATTGCGTTATCGGATATTGAAATTCTTACCGATAACAAAGGCGCACCCGTGGTGCATTTGCATGGCAAAGCGCTGAGCCTAGCCAATCATAAAGCTGGAAAAACATGGAAAATGGATTTGTCTTTATCAGATGATGCCGGGTTGGCGCTTGCATTTGTAGTGTTTTCTAAGCCATAACCCAAATAGAGAATAGATAAAGAAAACGAAATAGTAGAGAAATTCAGCATAGCCTGATTTTAGAGAGGCAAAAAGATGGAAAAAAAATCATCATCATGGCTTGAGTTTGCTAAGACAATTTTTTGGGCGGTAGTTATCGCCGTTGTCTTTCGTTCCTTTTTACTTGAGCCATTTAGCATTCCATCAGGATCAATGATCCCAACATTAAGAGTAGGGGATTATCTTTTTGTGTCTAAATATTCTTATGGCTATTCTCGGTATTCATTTCCCTTTGCAATAGTTCCGTTTGACGGACGCATCTGGCGGGGTGAGCCTGAATATGGTGATGTGGTGGTCTTTCGCCGCCCCGGAAACGAAAGCGTGGATTTTATCAAACGCTTGGTAGGTAAACCAGGTGACAGGATTGAGGTGGTGGATAGTGTGCTGTTCATCAATGGGGTTGAGGCACAGCGTCAGCCAGCATCCCTTGATCCAGAAGATCCTGCCGGACAAGACCCACGTGTCATGCCGTTTACAGAAACTCTACCAAACGGTGTTGAATATCTTGTCCTCGAACGCAGTTTGGATATTGCCAATAGCCGCGCAGATAATATGCCAGAACAGGTAGTGCCAATGGGGCATTATTTCTTTATGGGTGATAATCGTGACCGATCTAACGATAGCCGAATTGATGTTGGGCCTGTGCCAGAGCGCAATTTGATTGGTCGGGCAGAGTTTCTTTTCTTTTCGCACAATGGCACCGCAAGATTTTGGCAAGTTTGGAAATGGCCATTTGCTATTCGCTTTAGCCGCATCGGTATGGGCATAGATTAGCATGGCTAAACAAAACCCAGCATTGCCAGATCACCTTGTGACCGCACGCCAACAGCTACAAGATAAGATTGGCTATCAGTTTAAAGATTTGGCATGGCTTAACGAAGCGATGACACACCCTAGCATTACGTCAAACCGCGCAAATAATCAGCGGCTAGAATTCTTAGGCGATCGTGTCATTAATCTGATCATTGCAGATGCTATCTTTGAACAAGTGACCAAAGCCCGTGAGGGCATGATGACCAGGCTTTACGCGGATTGCGTAGATAATTCTACTATGGCGGAACTGGCAAAAGACATCGGACTTGATGAAGCAATAGAAGCGCAAGACACAGCCCTAACCACTTCACATAAAGGTCTTGCTGATGCGCTTGAGGCCTTGGTTGGTGCCATCTGGCGTGATGCCGGGCTTGAGGCCGCAAGAAAGGTTACCCATAACATTTGGGGTGATAGACTGATTAGCTTTGCAGTAGCAGAAAAAGACGCAAAAACGCGCCTGCAAGAATATGCGCTAGCTCATCATGGGGTGTTGCCTGAATATACGATGGTTGGGCGCAAAGGCCCAGACCATGCGCCAGAATTAACGGTAGAAGTGTCATTAGCCGGACAAGTGGTTAGTGCCCATGGGGGATCACGGCGCCAGGCTGAACAACAGGCAGCCCAAAAAATGCTTGATATGATGCCGCAAGCGTCTATCACTAACCTTCATTCTGAGCCCATTCCAGATCATCAACCAGATAAAAATAGGGGTAAATCCTAATGACTAGAGCCGGATTTGTATCCCTTATCGGTGCCCCTAACGCGGGAAAATCCACCTTAATGAACACCTTTGTTGGCCATAAGGTCAGCATTGTCACGCCAAAGGTTCAAACGACCCGAAGCTGTATTCGCGGCATTGCTATGCATGGGGAAAGCCAAGTCATCTTTGTGGATACGCCTGGAATTTTTCAACCCAAAAGACGGCTTGATCGCGCCATGGTCAGTGCGGCATGGCAGGGCGCAGGGGATAGTGATGTGATTATGTTGGTTCATGATTGCGCCCGAAGCCAGATTGACGATGATACCAATCGCATCATTGCCAGCATCAAGGAAAAACAGATTAAAGCCGTTCTGGTGTTGAACAAAATTGATCTGACTTCGCCGGAACAGGTGATCAAGCGGACGAAAGAATTGTCTGATGGCCATGCCTTTGACAAGGTGTTCATGGTATCAGCAGAAAAGGCCAGAGGCACAGATGATATTTTGACTTGGCTTGCTGAACAAATGCCGGAAGGCCCTTATCTTTATGATCCGGATGATCTGTCAGATCTGCCGCAACGCTTATTAGCAGCAGAAATTTTAAGGGAAAAACTGTTTCTCAATCTTCACGAAGAATTGCCTTATCAGTTGACTGTGGAAACGGAAAGCTGGGAAGAACGCGAAGATGAAAGCGCTGAGGTGCGGTGTTCTATTTACGTGGCAAGAGAAGGGCATCGCGGCATTATCCTTGGCCAAGGTGGGAAAACCAT
>JAQCJL010000074.1 GCA_027593125.1 Pseudomonadota bacterium
AGATTCAAGACGGCCCGTTATCAAGATCAAAAGAACGCCGCCGTGATCGGCGGCGTGACCGCAGTAATAGCAGTGTGGGAACAGAAGACAAACCCTTGATCCCGTTTGGTGGTTTGCGAAACCAACTAGGTTATCTGACCCCATTGCAAGAAGATCAGATTGATTTGATCCATCAAAACAGTATGAAAATATTAAAGGATTTTGGCATAAGAGTCTTAAGCCAAGAGGTGCGAGATCATCTTCAATCTTTGGGATGCATAGTGGATGATGACAGCATGATGGTTCGTGCGGATGAAGATTTTGTTATGACGCATTTGGCGTCTGCGCCTGCAGAGTTTACCCTGACGCCTCGTAACCCAGATCGAAAGCTGACCTTTGGCGGTAATCATGTTAATTTTGGGCTTGTTTCTGGCCCACCTAATGTTAGTGATCGTACTCGCGGTAGGCGCCCCTCGCATTTTCAGGATTTTAAGGATTTGATCTGTTTAGGGCAATCGCTGCAACATATCCATTGTTATGGCAATCAAACCGCCGCCACCAATGATCTGAATGTGCATTCTCGGCATCTGGATAGCATGCAGACAACCTTAATGTGTTCTGACAAAGTATCTTCATGCATGTCTGTGGGCCGGGAACGGGTGACGGACGCCGTTCATATGGTGGCCATTGCTCGTGGCCTCACGCTAGATGGCATAGCAGCCTCACCAGGGGCGATGACCAATATTAATGTCAATTCTCCTCGTGTGCTTGATGTGGAAATGTCTGATGCTGCTTTGGCAATGGCTGAAATGGGACAAGCTGTTATTGTCACCCCATTTACATTGATGGGGGCGATGGCACCGGTCAGTTTGCCTGCGGCTTTAGCCCAACAAAATGCTGAGGCGTTGTTTGTTATTGCGTTGATCCAGTCTTGGCGCCCCGGTACGCCCGTGATTTATGGGGGGTTTACCTCAAATGTAGATATGAAAACTGGCGCTCCTGCTTTTGGGACACCTGAAAACACCCTGACAAATCTTGCCACAGGCCAGCTTTGCCGTCGTTATCGTCTGCCGTATCGTAGCAGTGGATGTAGTGCATCTAATGTTCCTGATGCGCAAGCGGCCTATGAAACCCAAATGTCGCTATGGGGTGCTATTTTTGGCGGCGCTAATCTGATCTATCATGCCGCAGGATGGATGGAAGGCGGTTTGGTGGCTGACTATGAAAAGGTAATGTTGGATGGCGATATGCTGGAAGGTTTTGCAAAAATGCTAGCCCCTATTGATTTTACGCCAGCGGAATTTGCTATGGATGCTATTGGGGAGGTTGAACCGGGTGGTCATTTCTTTGGCCATTCTCATACGCTTGAACGCTACAAAACTGCGTTTTTTGCACCATTGCTAAGTGATTGGCAGAATTATGAAAACTGGCAAGCGAACGGTAGTCTCAATGCTTATGAACGGGCAGAAGAAAAATGGAAAGCTGTGCTCAGGGATTTTACACCTCCAGAAATAGATCCTGCGATTGCCGAAGCCTTATCCGATTATACCGCTCGCCGTAAGGAAGAGATTGGTAATCGTCCATTATAACGGTAATTCGTTTTTATTGGGTCTTTAGATCAAAAGGCATAGCCTCATTAGTGGTACTGTTATAGAGAACTATCCCGCCACTAGTCGGGGAATAGCCAGTTGTCGCACTAATGACCACTTGATGCGTTACCATTAGGGTAATGGCGTCTGTGGGTAACTGTTTAAGTTTGGTGTTGAGTTTATCTAAGGTCGCCTTTTTATCGGCATAGCCTTGAAAAAATGAATTCAAACCTGAAAACTCTTGCCATTCGCCAAGCCCCAATTCAATGGCAGTGTCGCGGCAACGGCACCACTGGCTAGAATAAATGGCGCCAAAAGAAAGGTTTTGTGCATGAAAATACTGACCAATATCGCGTGCTTGTTGGCGACCATTTTCATCTAAATTACGTTGCGTGGCGCAATCATCAAGGCGAAAATGATTGGGGTCTCCAAACCCCGGTGCAAGGGCATGACGCAAAAAAATTACATTTGCATCAAGCCGATTAATTGCACTGGTTAAAGTTTCTGCATAAGCACTACTAACTGTGAAAACAGATAGAAGCAAACCTAACAAAATAGTTAAATAACGCATATTAATATATTGTAATTAAATATTTATTATCTATTCAATTTCCCAAGATACACAAAGAAAGGTTTCATCGGTAAAATTCCAATTGGTATGATAAAGCTTACCCTTATAAAAGACTCCATAGCCTTCTTCAGTGTCTTCACCATCATATTGGTCTGTGTATAGCAACTGCCCATATTCAAGAGCAGCTTTACATTCGCTCATGTTGGGTGAGCTGATATAAATGTTGCTTTCAATGGCTAGGGCAGGGGTGCTCAGTGCCATAAATGATAAAAAAGTAACGATCTTCCGCATCATAATTCTCCTAGATTTAAGTACTAATACCTATCGACATAGAATTATCTGGCTAGATTTCTATCTAAATCGCAAAAACACTATGGATTGTAGGTATGAAGGAGTATTGGAAAATCGAGAAGATGGAGGCCCAGACCGGAATCGAACCGGTGTTCGCGGCTTTGCAGGCCGCTGCATCACCACTCTGCCACCGGGCCTCAATGCATTATGATCCTGATACCTGAACATGAGACAAGCGTCAACAGTATCAACAAGATTGGTGTGATTAGATGGCATTGTTGCGAGATTAATAAAAAATCTTCTTCATAATCCTAAATAATTTGATGTTTTTTAGAGAATACAGATCTTATTTCTACTAGGCACAATTCAATCTATCCGTTATGTTAAGTCATATTTATTAATGCGCTTGGAGCATCCTTTCATGTCTGTCTTTGCCAGTCGTCGACGCAATATGGTGGAAAGCCAATTACGCACCAATAAAGTCACAGATCAGCGCGTGATCATGGCCTTTGAAAATGTGCCGCGCGAAAACTTTATTAGCCCTGAAATGAAGGGCCTTGCGTATATTGATGAAGACCTCGTCCTTGGTCGTGGCCGCTTTATGCTGGAACCTATGGTATTGGCGCGGCTACTTCAGGCCTTAAAACTCAATGGTGGTGAAACCATTTTAGATATTGCGGCGGGATGCGGTTATAGCACGACTATTCTTTCTCACCTTGGTCAATCTGTTGTGGGTATTGAGGCTGATGAAGAGCTGGCGACAGCTGCCCAAGATAATTTAATCAACCATTCGGTTGATAATGGCGTGATCCTCAATGCTAATCATATTACCGGTTATCCTAATGAAGCCCCCTATGATGCTATTATTATCCAAGGCGCGGTTGCCCATGTTCCGGATGCTATCCTTGATCAGCTATCTGATCATGGTCGGTTGGTTACCGTGATAAGAGATTCTGATCATAAACCGGGTAAGGCCAGTATTTTTCATCGGTCTTCTGGTGGATTTTCAAGCACAGTGCTTTTTGATGCCCAGACCCCCATACTTAGCGAGTTTGCCTTAAAGCCAAAATTCGTTTTTTAATTCCAAATTTGGAAAGCAAAAAATGGTTATTAAAAGATTAACAGCTATCGTTTTAGTAACGATATTTTCATCATCCGTTTCCGCAGATGATTTTTCTGCGCGCTTGCAAAACGCGGTTAATAGCAGTGATGCTATCCAAGCTGAGATTGAAAATATTAAATCTGCTTATCAAGAGTTTGGTGTCGCACGCGCGACCATGGACTTAAACTCTTCCCTCAGCGCTTCTGGTAGTGTGAGCGAACGCAGTGTTAATAATGCTGATGCGTATGATGTTGATAGCAATAATCTGACGCTTACCATCACCAAACCCATTTATGATGGTGGTATGGCGTCTTCAAAGGAACTTGTCGCTGAACTTGGGCTTGATCTTGCCATCTTGTCTTATCGCAGTGTGGAACAACAAGCGATCCTTGACGCCCTAAGCGCACATGTGAACCTTGTCACCGCGCGGCAAAGTTTATCAGTTAATCAATCCAATGTGGGACGTCTGCAGGAACAAGTTAAAGCTAGCACATTGCGGGTAGAATTAGGGGAAAGTACCCCAACCCAACTTGCCTTGGCTCAGTCGCGTTTAGCCAGAGCAGAAGCAGGCTTAATTTCTGCGCAAGCTAACCTAGATGATGCTAATGCCGCTTACCTTCGCTATTTTCATGTCCCAGCTGAGGACAATTTAGATCTGCCAGTGTTGCCGCAATTTGATAATTTGCTTCCTGCTAGCGCAGGTCTAGCAGGGGATGTGGCCATTGCTTATAACCCTTCTTATCGTCAACTGGTTATCAATGAACGCATTAGCAGACAAAACATGGACGTGTTGTTGGCAAATGTTCGTCCTAATGTGGATTTTAGCATTACTGGAACAACAACAGATTCTAATATTGATGCCTCAAATGTTGATGCGGTGACAGCTTCTATTACTTTGACCACACCGCTTTATCCGACTAGCGCTACTCGTGCCAAATCACGTGGCCTTGTTGCCGATCATCAGTCTGTGTTGCGCAGTCTGGTGGATATGGAGCAAGACATCCGGCTGAGCACAGAAAATGCATATCGTAACTTTCTTGCCGCCTCTAGTTTGATCGTTGCGAATGAAAAAGAAACTACGGCTACTATTCTGTTTCGTGATGGTGTTGAAAAAGAAGTACAATATGGCTTGAAATCTTTACTTGATTTGCTTGATGCCCAACAGGATGTGGTTAATGCTGAACAAAGCCTGATCAAAGCACGCGGTGATCATGTGCTGGCTGGCTATGCGCTGTTAATGCAAATGGGAAAACTTAACGCTGATACTTTTGGGCTTACCCCGGCTTTTGTTACCGTCGAAGCATTGCCAATCCATGATTTGCCTTTCAGCGGTATTATCCCAAAGGTCACTTATCCTGAATAATGGCATGGCAGATACTGATAAACGCGCCTTACTCAAAGCTTTAGAAACCAAATTTAAAGATTTGCCAAATGTTAAGGCTAAGTCGATCATGGCAGAATTATCCCGTCTAATGGATATTACCCTCGATCTGCCAGACGCTAAGGGGATGTCAACACGATCAGAGATTGATACCACCCTGATAACATCGAACATGTCCCCAGATATGCATAAGCAGGTTCAAGAGGTGATATCACTGGAACTAGAGCATTGGATGAAAACGCGTCTGCCTATGGTTATGGAAGACACGATGAAGGCCTTGAACACAGATGATGAGAACAATCCACCAGAATAAGCAGACATAATCATTCGCAGGGCTTGTGATATCTGTGGTTAATGGCTAAAAAGCATATAGTTCAACAACAAATTATTTCCTCTGCCATGCTAGATAAAACTTATGATCCCAAACAATTCGAAGCTCGCTGGTATAAAGCTTGGCAAGAAAGTGGTGCTTTCGCCTCTGATTTAAGCAGTGATAAAACCCCTTATACCATTATGATGCCGCCGCCTAATGTGACTGGCTCGCTTCATATTGGTCATGCCTTAACCTTTACGCTTCAGGATATTTTAATCCGTTTTCACCGGATGATTGGAAGAGATGTGCTGTGGCAACCGGGAACTGACCACGCGGGTATCGCAACCCAGATGGTGGTGGAACGGATGCTAGGTGAAGAAGGCATTGATCGCCGGGATTTAGGCCGCGATAAGTTTATTGAACGGGTCTGGCAATGGGTTGAGCAATCTGGCGGAACCATTTCACGGCAGTTGCACTCACTTGGGGCTTCTCCTGATTGGGAACGCTCACGCTTTACCTTGGATGAAGGCTTGTCTGAGGCGGTAAGGCTGGTCTTTGTTCGCATGCATGAACAGGGGCTAATCTACCGTGACAAACGTCTCATCAATTGGGACCCAAAGCTGCTAACCGCCATATCTGACCTTGAGGTCGATCAGCGTGAGGTAAATGGTCATTACTGGCATATCCGTTATCCAATAGAAGGCACGGATCAATTTGTCGTTGTTGCTACCACCAGACCGGAAACCATGTTTGGTGATACGGCGGTGGCGGTGCATCCAGAGGATGAGCGTTATCAGTCCCTGATTGGCAAACATATTCTTTTACCGCTAATGGGGCGGCGTGTTCCTATTATCGCAGATGAATATGCTGATATAGAAAAAGGATCAGGTGCCGTTAAAATTACCCCTGCTCATGATTTTAATGATTTTGAAGTGGGGCGTCGCCATAATCTTGAGATGATTAATGTTATGGATGCAGACGGGCGCATGAATGAGATTGTCCCCGATGCGTTTCGCGGCATGGATAGGTTTGATGCCCGAAAGAAACTGATAGCTACCTTAGAAGCAGAGGGGCTTATTGATGCGATAGAACCAACCGTTCATACCGTTCCCCATGGCGATCGTTCAGGTGTTCCTATTGAACCATGGTTAATGGATCAATGGTATGTCGATGCTGAAACCCTTGCTAAACCCGCTATGAAAGCGGTTGAAGATGGACGCATGCGGTTTGTGCCCAAACGCTGGGAAAAAACTTATTTTGAATGGATGCGCAATATTCAGCCATGGTGTATCTCGCGCCAATTATGGTGGGGGCATCGTATTCCGGCATGGTATGGGCCTGATGATAAACCTTTTGTTGCGCTTGATGAAACCTCTGCCTTGGCGGCGGCACGTAAACATTACGGTAAGGATGTTACCCTGCGCCAAGATGATGATGTCCTAGACACTTGGTTTTCTAGTGGCTTATGGCCTTTTTCAACACTGGGTTGGCCTGAAGAAACTGATCACCTGAAACGTTATTATCCTGGTGACGTTTTGGTCACAGGGTTTGACATCATCTTTTTCTGGGTTGCCAGAATGATGATGATGGGCATGCATTTTATGGATGGGGAAATTCCATTTAAAGATATCTACATTCATGCCTTGGTAAGGGATGAAAAAGGGCAAAAGATGTCTAAGTCCAAGGGCAATGTCATGGACCCCCTTGATATTACTGATAAATATGGTGCTGATGCCTTGCGTTTTACCTTAACCGCACTGGCAGCACAGGGCAGGGATATTAAGTTGGCAGAATCACGGATCGAAGGATACCGTAACTTCGCGACCAAGATTTGGAATGCGTGTCGTTTCCTTGAAATGAATA
Organism: Pseudomonadota bacterium; assembly: GCA_027593125.1. Classification (GTDB taxonomy): domain Bacteria; phylum Pseudomonadota; class Alphaproteobacteria; order Puniceispirillales; family UBA1172; genus UBA12202. The sequence continues at coordinate 7,090 of JAQCJL010000074.1, forward strand.
ACGCCACGGGAAAACCGGGTCTTGGTGATCAGCCTATAAAAGACCCCATCAACCAATGGATTCTCTTCGAGCTGTCACAGACAGGTGATCAGGTTCGCCACGCCATTAGCGAATACCGTTTTAATGATGCGGCAGATGCAGTTTATCACTTTATCTGGCATCGTTTCTGTGACTGGTATTTGGAATGGATTAAACCATCACTAAGCCATGATAATACGGAAAGCACGGAATATACCCGTGTTGCGGCAACTGTTATGGCAGAAGCAATAACCATCCTTCATCCTTTGATGCCGTTTATCACAGAAGAATTGTGGAAAGAGATTTTTTCCGGTGATGAGATGTTGATTTCCTCACCTTGGCCTCAACGCGATGTTTCAGGTTATGTTGGGGCAGGGGAACAAATAGGTTTTATTTTTGAACTGATTACCACCGTTCGATCGCTTCGTAATGAAATGAATGTGCCCGCCTCAGCAAAGCCAGAATTGGTCTTACTTGATGGCAAAGCCACGCATTCCGGATGGCAAGACTGGATCGCCACTCATAAAGATGCCATGATAAGAATGGCACGGCTTAAGGATATTAGGCTAGCAGAGGCAATGCCACCACAATCAGCGCAAGCCGTGGTTGCTGGTGTTGAAATGGCAATGCCTTTAGCCGATGTGCTTGATTTTGATGCTGAGAAAAAACGCTTAAACACAGCGCTCATTGCTGCTGAGAGTGAAGTGAAAAAGATCGAATCAAAGCTCAACAATCAAGGATTTGTTAGCAAGGCGCCGGCTGAGGTAATTGAAGAAAATAAGCGTCGCCTTGAGGTGGAAATAGAGCGCAGGGATAAAATTGAAACTGCTCTTAATCGCTTAAATTAAGTGGCCAAAGATCTAAAACAGGAGGATCACAATGTCATCACAACCATGGGATAAATCCAAACTGCCAAGCCGCCACGTCAGCGTCGGCCCAGAACGCGCTCCACACCGTTCTTATTATTACGCCATGGGAATGACCGAGGAGGAGATTAATCAGCCTTTGGTTGGCGTTGTATCTACTTGGAACGAAGCTGCTCCATGTAACATTTCTCTAAGTAGGCAGGCGCAATCAGCAAAAAAAGGGGTGGCTGATCATGCCGGAACCCCGCGTGAGTTTACTACGATTACCGTGACAGACGGAATTGCTATGGGGCATCAGGGCATGAAATCGTCACTGGTTAGCCGTGAAGTGATTGCAGATTCCATTGAATTGACGGTACGTGGCCATTGCTATGATGCTATTGTTGGTCTTGCTGGATGCGATAAATCTTTACCCGGTGTCATGATGGCAATGGCGCGTCTGAATGTGCCATCTGTGTTTATGTATGGCGGGTCTATTTTGCCTGGTCGCTTTAAGGATCGTGATGTCACGGTTCAAGATGTGTTTGAGGCAGTTGGCGCTTATGCGGCTGGCAATATGTCTGATGAAGATCTGCATGAACTGGAATGTGTGGCCTGCCCAAGCGCAGGATCATGTGGCGGACAATTTACCGCGAACACCATGGCATGCGTATCCGAAGCCATCGGCCTTGCCCTGCCGGGATCAGCAGGCGCCCCAGCACCATATGAAAGCCGAGATGAATATGCTTATCATTCTGGCCGTATGGTCATGGATTTAATTTGCAAAAATATTCGG
>JAQCJL010000075.1 GCA_027593125.1 Pseudomonadota bacterium
TTCGGCAATCCCTGATTGCTCTCGGCGGCGTGATAATTCTCCCCATAATTCTTCGAGGGTAATATCCGCCGCCGCTAGAACAACCAACAGATGATAAACCACATCCGCGGATTCTCCCAACAGCGCATCACGATCCCCTGACATTGCGGCAATAATTGCCTCGGTTGTTTCTTCACCAAGTTTTCGTGCAGGCAACTGAGGGGCTTCAAGCAGAAGTCTTGCTGTCCATGAAACTTTCGGATCTTCCCCCTTACGCGAGAGAATAATCTGATAGAGCTCATCAAGAATGGAATTACTCATTGTTGTTCTCCTTCTAGAAGACGCATTTCGATACCATGTGATGCCATAACGCATTTCACGTCGTTTAGTTTTAATAACCCAAAATGAAAAATAGATGCTGCCAACACCGCTGATGCGTGTCCTTCGCGTACGGCATCCACCATATGTTCGGCTGATCCTGCCCCACCTGAGGCAATGACCGGAATTGAAACAGCATCGCTAATAGCGCGTGTCAAAGGCAAATCATAACCGTTTTTGGTGCCATCAGCATCCATAGACGTCAGCAAGATTTCACCTGCGCCAAGTGTGCAAGCCCGCGCGGCCCATTCCACCGCGTCCATCCCAGTTGGGGTTCTTCCCCCATGAATGACCACTTCATACCATCCTTCTGGGTGACGGCGAGCATCAATAGCCAGAACCACACATTGGCTTCCAAATCTTGAAGCCGCCTCAGACAAAAGTTCAGGGCGATTTACGGCTGATGAGTTTACAGATACCTTATCAGCGCCAGCCAGAAGAAGCCGACGGAAATCATCCACTTCACTAACACCGCCGCCAACTGTGAGGGGCATAAAGCAATGGTCAGCTGTTCGGCTGATAACATCAGCCATCGCTTTTCGACCTTCGATGCTGGCAGAAATATCAAGAAAACATAGCTCATCTGCACCAGCATGATTATAAATCTTAGCCTGTTCCACCGGGTCACCAGCATCAACCAAATCAACAAAGTTAATGCCCTTAACAACACGGCCCTCATGCACATCAAGGCAAGGGATTACCCGAACTGCAAGCATCAACCTGCCTGCCTATGGCTGATGGCTTCAGCTAGATTAATGCGTCCATCATAGAGCGCACGGCCAATAATCACACCATTCACAGAAGTACCATCAAACACCGTCACATCCGCCATTCCCGCAACACCGCCAGAGGCAATGACGGGTATAGATACAGCATCAGCAAGGGTTAAGGTCGCAGCACTATTAACCCCAGATAAATCACCATCACGGCTGATATCCGTAAAAATCACTGCCGCCACACCGCAGTCTTCAAAACGGCGCACCAAATCAAGAACCGGTATAGTTGAGGTTTCTACCCAGCCTTCAGCAGCAATCATGCCATCTCTAGCATCAGCCCCCACAGCGATACGACCGGGATAGGCCTTTGCCGCCTCAATCACCAAGGTTGGATTTTTAAGCGCCACCGTGCCAAGAATGACGCGTTCCACCCCTTGATCTAGCCATGCTGATATTCGCGCCATATCACGGATACCGCCACCAAGCTGAAGCTTTAACCCTGTCTTTAAAATGGCAGCAACAGCATCCGTATTCACAGGCGTGCCTGCAACTGCGCCATCCAGATCGACACAATGAATCCAGCTTGCCCCAGCCTCAGCAAACTGCCGTGCCTGATCACCGGCATCACTGTTATAGATGGTGACCTGATCTAGGTCGCCATGCCGAAGGCGGACGCATTTTCCATCTTTCAGATCAATAGCTGGATAGATGATCATTAAGCATCCGAGCCTTTCCGCGGCTTATCTGATTTTTCGAGAATTTCCTTATAGTAATAATAGCCCGTGACATATTCCCCATCAACACAAGCATATTTGGGATGTTCACCAAAACGAACATATCCGGCCGCTTCGTAGCGTTGAATGGCCCGGGTCTGTGTAGCGCGAACATCTAGATTTATCACCTTGAACCCTTCGGTGCGTGACAGAGCCTCAGCCTCATCAAGCATAAGTGGCGCTAAACCTTGCCCGCGCGCCCATGGAGCGACAAAAAAAGTGGTGAGATTGCAGGTCAGACGTTGTGCTTCATTATTACGTGGTGGTCGAACAATCTGGCAACTAGCGCTAATCACACCATCAATGCGACCAATAATCAACTCGCGTTCAGGGATCAGCATGACACCCTTCCAATAATCCTCCAGTACATTTCGTGGAGGAGGGGTCAACCAGCCAAAGCCGCCGCCTTGTTCGATCGTCTCAACGGCAGCGTCACATAATTCAACCATATCCCCAGCTGAGAGCGTTTTGACGGTTTCAACTGTGGTGTGTGGTTTCCGATTATCTTGTGCCATCATTATCCATGTTCCTTTGCTATTCATGCCCTTAATATTAAGACATTAGACGAAGCCAGTTTGCCAGAATCACCTGTCCAACATGCTGGCTTTTTTCTGGATGGAATTGCAATCCTATCATGTTATCCCTTGCCACTGCGGCAACAATATGTTCACCGTAATCCGTTGTGGCTAAAAGCTGATCTTCGGTTCCACCTGTTAAGTGATAGCCATGAAGAAAATAAGCCCGGCTATCATTTGATAATCCCGAAAACAATGCTGCCGCAGGATTTGAGGATTTAGCAATCCATTGGTTCCAGCCCATATGCGGCACCTTTAGCCTGATATTATCTTGCCATGGATCAAGGGCGGTAATTTGTCCCGTAATCCAGCCTAATCCCGGGGTGGTTTGACCGCCTTCTTCGCCTGCCTCAGCCATCAGTTGCATTCCAACACAAATCCCAAGAAACGGCCGGCGAAGATCCCACGCCAGATGATTAATGGCGTCAATCATGCCATCTATCGCATCAAGTCCAGCGCGACAATCAGCAAAGGCACCAACACCTGGTAACACCAGATAATCCGCTTTACCAACCTCAACTGGATCTGAACTTATCACGATCTCATGAGGCAGTTGAGCAAATGTCGTTGCCGCCCGCATGGCGTTTTCCACCGACCGGAGATTTCCTGATCCGTAATCAACAATAACCAGTTTCATGGCATTAAGACCCTTTACCAATAACTCCCTTGGTTGAGGGGATATGATCAGCCTGACGCGGATCAATGGCTATGGCTTGTCTTAATGCTCGTGCCAGTGCCTTAAAACTGCTCTCAATGATATGATGCGTGTTGCTTCCATAGCAGGTTTCAATATGTAGGGTCAGACCTGCCGCCTGACTTAGCGCTTGAAAAAACTCTTGGAACACTTCGGTTTGCATATCACCTAATTGCGGTGACGGTAAGCTCACATGCCAAATCAGATAAGGCCGCCCGGATATATCTAGGGCCACACGGCTCAAGGCTTCGTCCATGGGAAGAAGTGCCATCCCATAGCGGGTAATGCCGCGGCGATCACCCAAAGCTTGTGATAACGCTTCACCAAATGCCCAGCCGCAATCCTCTACCGTGTGATGCGTGTCAATATGCAGATCACCCTTTGCCGTCAGATCAATATCCATCAGGCTATGGCGTCCCAATTGTTCGATCATATGATCAAAAAACCCAATCCCTGTTGAGGATTTGACCAATCCCGTTCCATCAAGGGATACCCTAGCGGTAATCTGGGTTTCCTTCGTGTTTCGCGTAACTTCTGCTTGTCTTGGTGCAGGACGTTCCGATGTCATTAGCTGACCTCCTTCAACGTCATCTTGTTGTCAGATTCAGGGTTACTAGCAGGAACGTAGTCATTTTACTAGTCTAATTGCATGATTTTGAAACAGCTTTAAGATTGGTCTAACCGTGTTTTCAACCATTCTGCCATCGTCCGCGCCTCTTCCTCACTAACTCGTGGTAGCAGTTGGGCAAATAGATTGGCCGCAATCATGGCGTCTTTCCCCAAATCCTTGGCATCAATGACAACCCGGGGATGCGATAACGCAGCTAACGTTTTTAAGTCTTCGGCATCTTCCCAGATTAAGCCAAACAAAGCGCAAATCTGATCAATCATAATGACACCAGGGGCACCGCGCTTGCCATGTTCAAGCTGAGAAAGATAGGCTGAGGAAACATTGAGATGGGCCGCCATATCCGCCATGCTAATGCCATGGATCTGGCGCAATTCCCGAATTTTTTCGCCAAAAGGGGTCATGAGGACCGACCCAATCGACGCAATTTGATATACCAAGCCCCTGCTCCCCCATCTTTGGGTTTTGCTGGATGAAACGCCACCACTTGATGCGATAATGGCGGCTCATTAAGCCAATCTGGTAAAGATGACCGAATGATGCCTTTGCCCTTGTCACCTTTACCCGTAATAATCAAAACATGATGATGGCCCTGATGATATTTCTCATCAATAAATCGTTTTAAGGCCACATGCGCAGAAGCAGCCGTCATACCGTGCAAATCAAGCGTTGCTGTTGGGGCAATTTGGCCACTAGTGATACGTTTCGCATCAGCGCGGGAAATCCCACTAACCCGATGCTCTTGAAGATCTGCAGGCTGAAGGTCTGATTTTCGCAAAGCGGTATAAACAGGAAAAGGCGATGAGGATGATAAAGGCAAACCTCTTTTTATGGCATCAGATCTATGGTGATCTGATGTTGTTTTCGTTAAGGGCGCGTTTGGTTTTTCTGGTAACCGATCTTGCGGCAACGGATTAACCGTATCAGCCAACCGTTGCCACAATTCCTTATCATTGCTGTTTTCAGAGCGTTTTTTCATCGGCACGCATTCCGGTTTGTCAGGATTGTGAAGTCTGGGTTTCCGTCAAAAGCCAGATAGGACTATCTGTGGTCACATCGCGCTCAAATGTCCATTGATCAATAAAGGTTTCTGGCTCTTCGCTTTCGCCATCAATAATAACCCCGGCCTCGTCACGCAAAACGCGAATTTGGGTAGAGTGATATTCAACGATGATAGAAGCAACGCCTTCTGATACCCATGCCCGAAGCAGATCAATGCGGCTCAATTCCACAAGCGAGATAGAAAGGTCTTCGCCTGCTTTGCGGCGATCATGAATAGCCTCAGAAAAACTGGCGGCCATGTCATAACCCAAAAGCGGCTTCAACTTATCCATATCCCCACTAGCGAAGTTTTCCAATATCATACGATAAGCATTTTCCGCACCCTGAAGAAAGGATTGCTGGCTAAAATGTGGATCAGCCTTAACAATAGCCTCTACCCCTTCACCTGAAGAAAAGTGAGGATCATCAGTCAAAACTTCGCGTGATTGAAACGCAGCTTTGCCAGCACGCTCTTTGGGCTTTTCGTCAAATCCATCCCGGCGTCCAAGAACAGACCGCAAGCGGAAAATCAGAAATACCGCCAAAATGGCGAAGATAAGAATGTCAACATAGGGGCCGCTGAACATTGTGGTCTCCTGTTGGCTTTGATAAGTTTATATCTTACCCGAAATCAAAAATTATCGAAATGGTTTATCAACCTTGTACCATACAGATAGACACATTAGTGTAAAACGACAAGGCCATCGTGTTTTATTAGCATGAGAATATGGGATGAGAGCATATAAGGAGACCCTATGACCGGCTTATTAGTGTTAGCTATTGTTATTGTCCTGATTTGGATCGAAGTGATCGTGTTTGGCATTGTTGGCGGGGCAATAGGCGTATTGCCAACGGTCATCGGTGTTTTTATCAGTGCTTTTGTTGGATTTCAGTTAATCCGATTTCGCATGATGCGAATGGTTGCTGGTGGCGCGATTGGACAACCACCACATGAGATTATGCCACAAGTGCTTTCGGTCGTTTTTGGCGGAATTTTTCTGATCTTGCCCGGCTATGCAACTGATGCGGTTGGCCTTATCTGTTTTGTCCCAGGGTTTAATATAGTGATTGGGCAAATTCTGTTTCGCTTATTTCCTGCTGCGAAATCCCGCCCCTTTCCTTTTCCCCAAAGCGGGTTTGGGAAACCACCCTCATTTCATCAGGAAAGCCCCGATGAAGAACAAAAATCTTCGGATATGATTATTGAAGGTGAAGCTGAGCATGTTGACCCTGAAAAACGAGAATGATAAGAACCCACGCTAGGACAAGAAAAAAGGGATATATTTATGAGCACTAATAATAATGAAACAGACAGCAAGTCAGCAAATAACGCGGCTAATGCCTCAGATAACATGACCACACCTGATCAGCAGATCAAGTTTCATAGCCAGTATATTAAGGATTTATCCTTTGAGAATCCTAACGCTCCACTGATTTATCACGATGCCCAAGCTGCGCCGCAAGTGTCCGTTAATTTTGGTGTCGGCTCATCACCTATTCCAGGAAAAGATCGGCATTATGAAGTTGTTTTACAAATCTCTGCGACCGCCAAGCAGGGTGATGAAACGATGTTTATAGCTGAACTTAGCTATGGTGGTGAGGTGTCTGTGTCCCCTGAGATGAACCCCCAATCCGTTCAACCTGTGGTGATGATCGAAGGTCCGCGCTTTTTGTTTCCCTTTGCCCGGAGCCTGATGAGCAATATCACCCGTGAAGGTGGTTTTATGCCATTAAACATTCAGCCTATTGATTTTATCCGGCTGTATCAGATGCGAATGCAACAAAAGAGTGAGGCTAACGCCGAACAAACAAGTGACCAATAGGCGATAGATTAGTTCTGATATTTTGACCAGATGCTGTTGTCGATAGTTTTGATAAAATCGTGATGCGCAGACAACTCTTCGGGTAAGGCCGGAAAAGCACGAGGCGGTTTTGGCAATGGTGCTTGTGCTGTGATATGCGCTTGATCGGGTGTTATATTTTGTTTTTTGGCCTCGCCCATCATCAGATCAGGCTGTTTACCGCCAATCAATTCGATATAAACCGCAGCTAATAAATCCGCATCAATCAGCGCCCCGTGCAAATCGCGGTTTGAATTATCAATAGAAAATCGCCGGCAGAGCGCGTCTAAACTTGCTTGACCGCCAGGAAATTTCTGCCGTGCCATTAACAGCGTATCAATCACAACATCATCGCTAATGGGATCTTTGCCAAGGCGTGACAATTCAGCGTTTATAAAGCCCATATCAAAACTGGCGTTGTGAATCACCAATTGAGCATTTGCAACAAATGCTAAAAACTCCTCTGCAATCTCAGCAAAGACTGGCTTATCTTTAAGCATTTCATAGGTCATGCCATGCACTTCGCTGGCACGGGCATCAACCTCACGCTCAGGGTTGATATAAACATGATAATGACGACCTGTGGGAATGTGGTCATTCAGTTCAACAGCGCCAATCTCAATGATCCTGTGATTAAGTTCATGTTCAAGGCCGGTTGTTTCAGTATCAAGAACAATTTCACGCATCCGTCTTTCCTCTAAGCAAGATATCTCTCACCATCCGCGCAATATACCATTTGCTGACACTCAGGCCAAATCCACTAGGGATCACATAATCAGCAAGTTGGCGTTTTTGCGTATCGGATATCTGGGCAGAAAGAATGCCTTCAAGCCGATCATTTGTCATCCCTGGTCTTTCCAAAGCACGTGTTTTTTGAAGCCATTCAGGGGCGGATATTACCGCCACATAATCACAGTAGTTTTGCGCCCCTGTTTCAAACAAAAGGGGAATATCGTAAACAATGATGGGGTGATCTTCATCATCCATCAGATCTGCCCAGCTTTCTCTGTCATGCCGAACCAGGGGATGAATAATCGCTTCAAGCTGATGGCGTTTATCGTCATCATGAAAAATCTGGGCTCCTAAGACTTTTCGGTTAATACCGCCTTCACCATCATCAGCATCAGGAAACAAGGCAAGCACTGGCGCAACTGCCTCACCCCCCGAAGCCAACAGCCGGTGTACTACAGCATCAGAATCATGAACCGGAACACCTTGTTGACGTAGCAATTCTGCAGCTGTGGTTTTGCCCATGGCAATAGAGCCTGTTAACCCTAATCTGATCATAATGACGCCTGTTGAAAATCTAGACCCATATGCTGCAAATGGCCGAGACACTCCAGCATGGGGAAACCCATAATGGTATAATAACAACCCTCCATCTGCTTGATCAGATGGGCACCCAGACCTTCTATCATATAGACCCCTGGGGTGTGATATGCGTCATCAGCCATGACTTCAAGATAAGCGTTAATCAGGGCGGCATCAAGTTTCCGGAAAGTAATGCGCGGGGCCTTAACAAGATGCCATAATCGCTGACCCCCGTTGGCAATCATAATCCCTGCGGTGACTAATTCATGGGTTTTGTCTGATAACATCTCAAGCCGTTCCCGCGCTTCGTTGCGAGTCTCGGGTTTGCCATAGACGATCCCGTCACAAACCAAAAGCTGATCAGAGGCAATAATCACAGCATCAGGATGTTTTGCGGATATTTTTAGCGCTTTTGCCTCAGCCAACATAGTGGCGGTATCTGCAGGGGAGAGACCTTCATGTTGTGCGGCAAGCCGCAAAGCTTCTTCATCAAGGCGCGGCGAAATAGCCTCATAAGCAATGCATGCACTGTCGAACATTTGTCGTCGTGCCCGGCTTTCGCTCGCAAG
>JAQCJL010000076.1 GCA_027593125.1 Pseudomonadota bacterium
CATCGGGCAAATCCCCCTGATCGGTTAGATTGCCATTAGATAACAAGAACGGCAGAGACTTGCTTGCTTCGATGCGCGTGGTAAATACTGATAATATATCTGGATGATCCGGATACCAAATGATGCGGCGAAAGCCTTCGGGCTCGCATTGGGTGCAATACATTCCACCAGAACGATAAAGCCCCTCAAGGGCAGTGTTTGCATCAGGATTGATATCAGAGGTAATGACAACCGTTGATGCGCCGCTTAGGGTAAGCGTGATTGCGTTTGCGGCTAGGCTTTTTTCATCGGGATGAACTGATTTTCCATTAACCGTCAGACTAATAAACCTTAAGGTGTCATCACCCCATAAAGTAATTTTGCCTGTTGCCTCACCGCCTTGAGATACTTCACCTGTTTGGGGCAAAGGGGTAATGGTATAAGTGCCTGTTACCCGTGTGTGGTCATCATAAATAGCAATATTCAGATGAACATCATCCACCTGACATTCAGGAAACGTATAATCACCGCGCCGGATTGTGCAATCCGAACCAGAAATCAGGTTATTCATAATTAGGAACCGCCACCTTCGCGGTTAGTGGTATAGGCATCAAAGCAATGGGTATTGCAATAAGGTTTGCCAGTAACCACATCGTCACCACAAAAATGGAAATCTGTTGATTGTGGATCACCAATTGGCCAACTGCATTTGCTGCGCGACCATGAGATGTTCCGTAAAGCCAGTTTAAGCGGCAAATCAGAACGGTTAAGAATGGGTGTTGCCTCAGGCTTGCGGCGAGCCGTATTAGCATTAGCCTTGTTACCACCAGCAATCGGGGACTGACGTTTTGGCAGACCCATGCGATGCACCTTACCAGCGATAGCGTTCCGCGATACCCCAAGTTTTTCACCAATCTGAGAAATTGGTAATCCCAGTTCCCAGAGCTTTTTTAATGTTTCAAGACGTTTTTCGTCCCATTGAACCGTAGCGTTCATATTACATCCCGTGCTATGACCATGCGCCAAGAAAGTTGGCAATCAGGTCTTTTTGATAATCTAGCATATGACGACCTTTATGGATCGTCAAACCCCTGTCTCTAGCATCTGTTAACCATTTTGTCATCTCTGGCACCATGATGATATCGGCGATAATAGTGCCAATAGCAACCCCTTCAAGGTCAACCGGCAGGGCATCCGTCTCATGAAGACCAAGACTGGTGGCATTTATTAGCAGATCAGCGCCTTTCTTGATAGTGTCGATTTGCGTGATCATATCAGCATCAACAGAATAATCAGGAAAATGAGCCAAAACCAATGCTTTCAAATCTTCAGCCTTAGCAAGACTGCGATTGACAATTGATAACCGCCCTACCCCTGCTTCAGCTAATGCCATTGCTATGGCCCTAGCCGCTCCACCAGCACCGATTAGCACCGCGTTCTTTTCTCTGGGGTCATGGCCCTCGCCTGTTAAACCAGCGACGAACCCTTTGCCGTCAAAATTGTCCCCAATCAGGCGACCTTGTTCAAAGCGAATAGCGTTAACCGCACCTGTTACCTCAGCCGCCACCCCTAATTGATCACAAAGCTTTGCCGCTGTCATCTTATGAGGAATGGTCACTGCAACACCGCCCATATTCGGCAACTGTGCCATTGCGGTCAGTGTTTCTTTAAGATGTTGAGGCAGAATATGTATTGGAACAAGAACCGCATCTATGTTGCGGTCATGAAACACCGGATTAAATACCATAGGCGCACGAACATGATCCACAGGATCAGCAATAACCCCAAATAGCCTAGTTTTTCCTGTGATTTCTGTCATCTGATTTGCTCCTTAATCTGATTTATCATCTGACGGACAAGGCGAGGCTATCGCATTCATAGGTGGTGGGGCAACCATGGTTTCTATCGCATGACATAAAAGTGCCTCATGATCCCGAGCAGCTTGTTCAGCATCCTCAACAGAAATAGCAGTAAAAGTGATAGAATCGCCTGGCTTGCGTCTTGCTAACATCGGCAGGTCTGCCTGAATGACCGTTGCGATTTTCGTGTATCCACCTGTGGTCTGATGATCAGCCAACAGAATAATAGGTTTGCCGTCACCTGGCACTTGAACAGAGCCATTTACAATCCCGTCTGAAGCAATATCCGCATTATCACAATGCTCTAGCACCGGTCCGTCAAGTCGCATTCCCATGCGGTTAAGCAACGGGGAAACCTGATAAGTCGAGGAAAGAAACACAGCTTTTGCTTGATCGGTAAAACGGTCATCTTGGGGGCCAAACACCACCCTAATGCTTGAACTGGCATCATAGACCGTTAAATCTGATAACATTTTATCAGCATAACCCTTGGCAGTATCAGGAAATGCCACATCAGGACATAATGGCAACACATCACCATCTTTGAGCAACCGCCCCTTTAAACCGCCAATCATGGCATTAGGCGAAGTCGCGCGTGAGCCATAAAGAGGCGGAGTCCCAATACCGCCAGAAATCGCCAGAAAAACCGTATTCGTCCCTGATAACCCATTAATATGTATTGTCTGCCCAGCATGAACCCGAATGGAACGGTTAGCATAAACCGTGATATCATGACCCAAATGGTCGGTTATCACCATGGTTGCGGCGACACTACCCGTCAAAGCCACTCGCCGAGAAGCTTGGAAAGCTATCTGAACGCCGCCAAGACAGATTTCTAATCCAGCCCTATCCGCGGGGTTTCCAACCAGCGCATTGCCAAGCCGTAAAGCCACCCGATCAAGGGCACCAGATTCAGGCACCCCAACCGCTTGATGACCTGCTCGTCCCCTATCCTGAACCGAGGTATAAGGCCCAGATCTAATCATGGTGATGGCATCAACCGTCATGATATTTCCACCACAAATTGCCCTTCGTGATAGGACTTATAAATGTCATTATATTCTTTAATATCAATTTGATAGAATTTGATTTTATCACCTGATCTTAATAAAACAGGGTTATCTTTTCCCGGATCAAAAAGCGCAATAGGGATGCGTCCAATCAAGTTCCACCCCCCTGGCGAAGGCATGGGATACACCACCGTTTGATCCATCGCGATACCAAGCGTCAAAGCAGGAACCATAGCGCGCGGGGTTTTGCGGCGCGGCAGATAAAGCGCCTCATCGACACCTTTCATATAGGCCAACCCCGGCAAGAACCCCATAATGGCAACTTCAAGAGAGGAAGCCACATGGCGTTCTACAATCTCATCTGCTGATAGATTAAGCTGATCTGCAATACCTTCAAGATCAGGGCCAAACTCCCCCCCATAGCAACAGGGGATGCGAATATGACGGCTTTTACCACTGTCCTCAGATAAATGGTCCAACCAAGGTGTGATCGTTGTTTGCAAATGCTTAGCAGTGATAAGCAAAGGATCATATTGCACCAACAAATTGGTCAGTCCGGGTATGAGATCAACAATGCCTGATAATTTTCCGTCTTTGGCAGCTTCTTGAATAAGTCCAGCCAAAGCGCGCGCTTTACGTGTCGCCAGATCCGTATTGTTCTTTGATTCGCCCGGCCTAAGCTGCGTATCGTCAAAGTTCACTACCAAACCATGACCACCAGCAGGCAGAAATCGTTTTACCTCTTGCCCAGAATGAGAATGTTGTTTGTTGGATGAGATCATGACTATCAACACATATCTAATATTAAGGCCATTGAAAAGATGGAAACGCCGAGGCTAAAATACCATTAGGGTACACTTAACACGATGCTTTCAACATAAACCAAAAACCCATGGGGCAATATCATGACCAATTTTAATCTGAATGCGGATATGGCGGAAAGTTATGGCCCTTGGACGATGGGAAATGATGATGCCCTTTTGCCAGTCATTAATTCTGCCAATATCGCCTGCGGCTTTCATGGCGGTGATTATAATATTATGGCTGAAACCATGAAAAAGGCGTCTGCCAATGGTGTTAGCATTGGTGCCCATCCCGGGTTTTATGATCTGCATGGCTTTGGTCGGCGGCAACTTAACCTTTCTCTGAATGAAATTGAAAACCTGATTGCCTATCAACTTGGTGCTGCTATGGCTTCTGCATCGCTGGTAGGAGCAAAGGTTACCCATGTCAAACCCCATGGGGCATTAAATAATATGGCTGCAAACAACGCTGATATGGCTTTGGCAATTGCCAGGGCTATCAAAGCGGTAGATCGGTCACAGATTTTTCTTGCTCCGGTATTGAGCGAATTGGTTGCGGCTGGTCATAAATGTGGTTTGGCAGTAGCTGAGGAAATCTTTGCTGACCGCGCCTACATGCCTGATGGTCAACTGGCTCCGCGTCATCGTAGTGATGCCATGATCCACGACCCGGATGAAGCCTTAGAAAGGTCGCTGATGATGTTAACAGAGCGCCGCATCTCAACCATAGATGGCACGAGCCTTTCCATTGCTCCGCATTCGCTTTGTGTGCATGGGGATGGACCATCCGCGGTGGCCATGGCCGAACATTTAAAACAAGGGCTAACCGCGGCAGGACTAACCGCCAAGACCCTCCCTGAAATGGATTTATAACGCTAGGAGGCCTAGTTTAGGCCTTATCCGTCTTTGGCTTAAAGCGCAAAGATGCTGAATTGATACAATAACGCTGCCCCGTGGGTTGCGGCCCATCAGGAAAAATATGGCCTAAATGCGCTTCGCAAGCGGCACAATGAACCTCAGTCCTTGTCATAAAGAATGACCGATCTGTTGTTGTTTCAATTTGGTCTTTATCCAAAGGTTGCCAAAAACTAGGCCAACCTGTTCCGCTGTCATATTTTGTGTCAGATGAGAATAACGGCTCACCACAGCAGATGCAGTGATAATCCCCTTCTTTTTTGTTGTCCCAATAGGCTCCTGTAAAAGCGCGTTCCGTTCCATGTTGGCGAGTCACGCGGTATTGTTCATCATCCAGCATGGCTTTCCATTCTGCCTCAGTTTTTTTTATTTTCGTCATGACTATGTCTCCATTTTGAATGGCATAAGCTTAGCGGCAAATTGTGATCAATTAAAGGCATCGTTAAAGGCGTCCACAGCAATCAAAACCCTGGTTACCGTCGTGATAATGCACAAAATGCCAAACCCCAAGGCAAGCCAGTTAAACCACGCGGGAAAAAGACAAATTAATACTAAAAACCCAGAGGTTTCCGCCCCTTCAGTCAATCCCCCCAGAAAATAAAAAGATTTGCGCCCTCGCTTTTCGGTCACCATACCGCGCTTAGCCGCGATGACCGCAAATGCCAGAAAAGATGACGCCGTACCAATAAAAGTAAAAATCAAAAACGCCGCCGCTAACGTATGATCGGGATTGGCAATAGCAAAGCCAAGGGGGATAAGCGCATAAAAAAGAAAATCAAACACAATATCCAGATATCCACCCAAATCTGTTGATCCATTTTCACGCGCTATTGCCCCATCCATGCCATCAGCCAATCTGTTCAGCACGATAAAGGCCAATGCCGATTGGTAAAATCCAAAGCTAACCAGAATAAAGGCGGATATCCCCATGACTCCGCCAATAATAGTAATGCTGTTAGCACCTATACCAAATCGGGATAGGATACGGGCAGGCCAGCGCAAAATTACATCAATGACTGGGCGAAAAGAGGCATCAAGCATAGGTTAGGGATTAGGCACCACAAAAACCTGATCCGGATAGATAAGGTTAGGATCACCAATTTCTTTCTGATTGGATTGATAGATATCAACATAACGAATGCCTTGCCCATAGGTTTTATAAGCAATCCGCCACAAGGCATCGCCTTTTTGCACCACAATGAGCGCATTACCAGATAGGGTTTCGTCTAGCTTTGATTTGTTGAGAACAATTTTGGCTGATGACAAGATTGTCCCTTCTTCATCACTCATGGACACAGCAACGGCGAAACGGTCTTCTGCTGGGATAGCGGCCTTTGCCATATAGCTATCATCTTCAATGTTTGTCACCGCAAGCGTGTTCGCGATCATAACTTCAACGCTTCCCTCACCTTCAATTGAGCCAGACACCACCATTTGATCAGGGGATATTGCCTCAATCATGCGGATGGTAATTTTGGGAACAATCACATCAGGTTTAGCTAAGGATGAGGCCTCATCAGAAGACAAAACTTGATTTTCTTGGGGCAGTTCTGGCGAAACAACAGGGGCGTCAGTTACGGTAATTTGGCTATCAGCACCCTCTGAAAACGGGGACTGAATTAATTCAGCCATGCGATTAGATGCCTTTTCCGTAGGCAACAACGCGACTAGGGGTGTGGCTTCTGGATCATCAGGAATAACAATCACAATCGCCATATCTGCCATGGTTTCAACTCCATCGGCATCTTTCCCGCGGATTGTTAAGAGATAATTTCCTGGGGCCAAGGGCGCATCAGGAACAGCGACCCAGTCGCCTTTTGCATTTGCTGTTGCCTCCGCTAGCAAATCATCATCGTTGAAAATGTCTATGTGGTGATGGGGGGCAGCACGGCCACTGATCACTACCGTGCCATCGGGTGAGACATTCACAAGCTCTACTGAAAGTGAAATTGCATCACCAGATTCAGTATCAGTGGCAGCATCAGTGGCAGGATCAGTTGATGAGCTTTCCTCTACGCTCGGCGCAGAGCTATCATCCGTATCCGTTGCATCATCAGGCTTATTTCCACTGGAGTCGCTATCAGAACTCACAGCAGGCAAGACAATAGACGCGCTTTCCGGCAAGTTAGTAGTGTTATTATCCGGCGCGGTCTGATATAGATATAGCCCTAGAATAACAAGACTAAAGGCAATACCGATTATGGTCATCATCAACGGAATTGATCGCATCGGGCACCTCCACCATTTGATAGATTACAACAAGCATTACCTTATGACAATCAAACCTTCGGCTAACTGTTCATGAATATCTGTGTTTTTTCCGGATCATCTGCCTCAACGCCCCCTGACTTGATGGTCATGGCTGAACAAATTGGCACTATGATTGCCACGCGTGGCTTTGGCATGGTTTATGGGGGCGGCAGCACAGGCATGATGGGGGCTTCAGCACGAGGGGCAGTTAGCCATGGCGGTCGCGTTCACGGCATTATTCCAAGGTTTCTTCAAAATCTTGAAGTCGCAAATCATGACATTTCACAATTGACCATCACGGAAAATATGCATCAACGCAAACAGATGATGTATACCGAATCCGATGCCTTTATTGTTTTGCCTGGTGGCTTTGGCACGATGGAAGAAATGCTAGAGGTGCTGACTTGGTGCCAACTTAAGGTCATAAATAAACCTATTTATCTTTTTAATCCTAATGGGTTCTGGAATGATATGTTAGCGATGTTCCAACATGCCGCACAGCATGGTTTTATTCGCGCAAATCATATAACTTTGGTTCATCACCTTGATACGGTGGATGATGTTGCTGATGTTCTTGATAAACTTCTGAAAGAATGGAAAGCCACTGGCAAAGTTGATCACATTAACAAACTATAAGTGGACTATACGGGGGTAAATGATGTCCAAAATTACTGTAAAAACACCGGTTGTTGAACTTGATGGCGATGAGATGACGCGCATCATCTGGCAAAAGATCAAAGACAAATTGATCTTTCCATATCTTGATATTGATCTGAAATATTTTGATCTTGGGATTGAATATCGGGATGAAACTAATGATCAGGTAACCATTGATGCTGCTAATGCGATCAAAACCTATGGTGTAGGTATTAAATGTGCGACCATCACCCCAGATGAGGCGCGCGTTGAAGAGTTTAACCTTAAAGCTATGTATCGTTCCCCAAATGGGACGATCCGCAACATTATTGGCGGTACAGTTTTTCGTCAGCCCATTATTTGCAAAAATGTACCGCGTTTAGTTCCGAATTGGACGGATCCAATTGTTATTGGCCGTCACGCATTTGGGGACCAATATCGCGCTACTGATTTTCTGGTGGATCGCCCGGGCAAATTGACCATGACCTTTACGCCTGATGATGGCTCTGCCCCTGTCACGCATGATGTCTTTACTTTTCCTGATACTGGCGTTGCCCTAGGCATGTATAATCTGGACGATTCCATTCGTGGTTTTGCCCGCGCTTGCCTTAATTATGGGCTTGATTTGGGTTGGCCTGTTTATCTGTCAACGAAAAATACCATTCTAAAAGCCTATGATGGGCGTTTCAAAGATATCTTTGAAGAGATTTACAACACCGAGTTCAAGGCTGATTTTGATGCTAAGGGGATTACCTACGAGCATCGGTTAATTGATGACATGGTGGCATCCGCGTTGAAATGGAACGGTAAGTTTGTCTGGGCATGCAAAAATTATGATGGTGATGTGCAATCTGACACCGTCGCACAGGGGTTTGGCTCACTTGGTCTTATGACATCTGTTCTCATGACTCCTGATGGCAAAACTGTTGAAGCGGAAGCTGCTCATGGCACGGTGACGCGTCACTATCGCCAGCATCAAGCTGGTAAAACCACCTCAACTAATCCGATTGCCTCCATCTTTGCTTGGACCCAAGGGCTCCGTTAT
>JAQCJL010000077.1 GCA_027593125.1 Pseudomonadota bacterium
ATAAACATACAAGAGAAATAATATAGCAAACAAAACGATAAAGGCGAAAATGATTGTTATAATACAAATAAAAAGTAACCACCTTAGCATAATGAGGAAATAGAATATCAGTTTATGGTTTCTTGCCCTTTTCCTTAAGTGTTCGTGATATTCCTCCTTTTCTTGTTGGGGTTTCTTTGCGTTTTCATGACTTGCGAAGGCAATCTCTGTCGCTTCCAGATTTTGACGTGTAGCATCATTTTCGGGGTTGTGTTCAAGGGCCTTTCTAATATCTGAAATTGCGCCTTCAAATTCCCCTTTACGATATTTTGCCAATCCCCAATTGCTCCACGCGACATCATTTTCGGGGTTGATTTCAAGGGCCTTGGTAAAATATTCAATCCCGCCCTCATGATCCCCTAATTGGCTTTTTGCCACTCCACAAAGGTTCCATGCGGCGTCATTATCAGGGTTGAGGGAAATGGCCTGTTCCAGCAAGGGCAGGTAGGTTTTTGCCCATTGCCGGTACTCTTGTTGTGATTTAGCCTTAACAAACTGCTTATCAGCCTTATCCACTAACCGTTTTGCTCGTTTTTTATCTGCCTCATTCGCCATATCAAACCCATCCCCAGCTTATGTTTTTATTGGGGATTAGTATGGGGGATAAAGGTTAAAAAACCGTTAATGCAGTAAGATCACGTTGGGGGATAGAACAGGAAGGGCAAATAGGGGGGATTATTCGCCAGCCTCAACCCCGGCGCCAGACTTATCCCCCAGTTTATGTTCAGATTCAACCGCATCTTTGGCGGCGAGGAAATAATACGCCAGTGAGCCAATAACAATCGCAGACCCAAACACCATAAGCCAGCTTGGGCGTTCACCTGTGCCAACCCAAACCCAAAACGGCCCCATGATGCTTTCTGTCAGCATAATCAACCCAACCGTGGTGGCAGAGGTATAGCGCGGCGCCACCATAAGCGCGAAAAACGCCAAGGGCAAAACCAAAACCCCCATGACCATTAGCGAACCCAAGGCTTGCGCCCCTTGGGGCAGATCAGGAACAAGCCGCGACATCACCAGCCATGCCAGCAATACGGTCAGCATATTTGCCGTACCGGTAGACAGCATGATGGGCAATTCTGGATGGCGGCGTTTAAGCACCATGGCAAAGCCTAGACCTGCTGCCGCTAATACCCCCATCAGGCCGCCGATCACCGGACTGCCGGTGGGGGCGCCCACCGCCTCATGTCCGCTAAGCACCACCACCAAAATCCCCAAGGTGCATAACATCACCGTTAGCCATGTGCGCCAATCAGGACGTTCACCCAGCATGGGAATAGAAAACAGCACCGTAAAGATTGGCATGGTCGCAAGCCCCGTCAGCATAACAGTAGCCGAAGTCATGGTGATACCAATAGCAAAGGCCACCGCGTCAGCGGTATAAACCACGATCAGCAACAGCCCCACGGGCGATCGCGCAACCCGCAAATCTGCACCAATATTGCGATAGCCAAAGCTAAGCCACAACGCAAATAGCGTTAGCCCCATCAGCAATCCGCGCCAAAACAATAAGCCAAAGCCGTCCAGACCACTAAACCGGATCAGCATGGCATCAGGGGCAAGCAAAATCACCCCAAGCCACGCAATAAAAGCCCCGTTGGTTGTCAGGTGTTTTGGCATGGTGTGATCCTAGGCAAGGAAAAGGGGTTGGGACAAATACGCATCATCATTTGGTTAAGGATCATGGGGGGTAATCATCGCTTTGGCAACAGGCAAGATATCCCCCTGCGGATGATTTTTATCGCCAATGGCTGGCGCGGGTTAGCCCGCATCTTGACGCTATCGTTTATTCGGCTAGTCTGAGTTTCTAGGAAAAGGATGGTTCAATAAAATGACCTTAAGCGATGCCCCAAAACTGGCTGATGAAAAATTGGCTGAGAGTCTGTTTTTAAATGTTGATGCCCGGCGCGAGGAATTAATTGAGACCACAGTTGATTTGCTGAAAATCCCCACCTTCAATCCGCCCGGCGATAACTACCTTGAAATTTGTGAATATCTGGAGACCCGCTTAAGCCGGTCAGGGTTTGAGATCACGAAACGGCGGGCTGAGGGCGCGCTTGGCGATTCCGACAAATACCCCCGCTGGAACATCATCGCACGTCATCAAGGCAAGCGGCCCGGCGAATGTATGCATTTTAATTCACACACAGATATTGTCTCGCTTGGCGAAGGCTGGACAAAGGATCCGTTTGGCAAAGATATCGAAGATGATCGGATTTATGGCCGCGGCGCATGTGATATGAAGGGCGGCTTGGCGGCATCCATCATTGCGGCAGAGGCATTTATCCAAACTTGTCCGGACTATGCCGGTTCAATTGAGATTTCTGGCACTGCGGACGAAGAAACCGGCGGCTTTGGCGGCGTGGCATGGCTGGCAGAACAAGGGTATTTCGACCCATCTCGCGTCCAGCATGTGATTATTCCCGAACCTTTGAACAAGGATCGCATTTGCCTTGGACACCGCGGGGTTTGGTGGGCTGAAATTGAAACAAAAGGCCATATTGCACACGGCTCCATGCCATTTCTTGGGGATTGTGCTGTCCGCCATATGAGTGCAGTTCTGGCCGAAATGGAGGAAAAGCTATTCCCTCTATTGGGTGAGCGCCAGACCGCCATGCCGGTGGTCCCCCCACAAGCGCGCCAATCTACGATGAACATCAATTCCATTCATGGCGGCCAAGAGCAGCCCGAAGATGGCTATACCGGCTATCCTTCGCCGCTGGTTCCCGACAGATGTGTGATTACCATTGATCGGCGGTATTTAATTGAAGAAAAGCCAGCCGAAGTAAAGGCTGAGATTGACGCTCTTATGCGCCGCATTCAGCAACAGCGCCCCGGTTTCAAGTATGAAATTCGAGATCTTTTTGAAGTTGAACCCATTATGATCGACAAATCCGCACCAGTAGCCGCAACGGTCACAAAGGCGATTGAGGCGGTCATGGGCAAAACGCCAGAATATGTCATTTCGCCTGGAACCTATGATCAAAAACATATCGATCGGATTGGAAAATTAAAGAATTGTATTGCCTATGGACCTGGCATATTGGAGCTGGCGCATCAGCCAGATGAATGGATCGGAATTACCGATATGCTTGACAGTGCAAAGGTCATGGGACATGCTTTAATAAGCCTACTGCACCAAACATAATCATAAAACAAAATCACCAAAGCAGGCAGATTATATTGTGAGATCTGCGACATAGGGAGGAGACAGACTATGCGAAAAATTACCTTACTTACCTCAGCACTGGCATTCAGTGTGATGACATCTATGTCAGCGATGGCTGCCCAAACCAGCATCACGCTTGGCATGCAGTTAGAGCCGCCAAATCTTGATCCGACAAGTGCTGCGGCAGCAGCCATTGATGAGGTCGTTTATGCCAATATTTTTGAAGGGCTGACCCGCTATCAGGCGGATGGTTCGATTGTGCCAGCGCTGGCTAAATCTTGGGAAATTTCCGATGATGGGCTGACCTACACATTTACCCTTCATTCTGGCGTAACGTTTCATGATGGCACCACGATGGATGCTGAGGATGTGAAATTCTCGCTAGATCGCGCCCGGGCAGAAGATTCCACCAACGCCCAGAAGCGACTGTTCACCGGCATAGCATCTGTTGATGTTGTTAATCCAACCACCGTGAGCATTACCCTTAGCAACCCTGATGGTGGATTTATAACCAATCTGGCATGGGGTGATGCAGTTATTGTTGCGCCTGAAAGCATTGACGCAGCAGCTAATGCACCTGTTGGTACCGGACCTTTCAAATTCTCCCGTTGGGTTCAGGGCGACCGCATTGAGATTGAAAAAAATCCGGACTATTGGGGCGAGCCTATCGCACTAGAAAAGGCCACGTTCAAGTTTATCTCTGATCCGACAGCGGCCTTTGCGGCGGTTATGGCTGGCGATATTGATGCTTTCCCAGGCTATCCTGCGCCAGAAAACCTGCCGCAGTTTGAAGCTGATCCACGCTTTAGCGTGATTGTTGGATCAACCGAGGGTGAGACTATTCTCTCCATGAACAATAAATCAGAAAAGTTGACCGATGTGCGCGTCCGTAAAGCCATTGCCCATGCGATTAATCGGCAGGCGATCATTGATGGGGCGATGTTTGGATTTGGCACGCCAATCGGCACGCATTTCGCACCGCACCATCCGGATTATCTCGATCTGACTGGGCAGTCTGCCTATGATCCGGCAGCCGCCAAAGCCCTGCTTAAAGAAGCGGGTTATAGCGAAGGATTGACACTGTCACTGAAACTGCCACCGCCATCATATGCTCGTCGTGGTGGCGAGATTATTGCCTCTCAACTTCGTGAGGTCGGCATTGAGACTGAAATTGAGAATCTTGAATGGGCGCAGTGGCTGGAGCAGGTGTTCCGCGGTAAGGATTTTGACCTTTCCATCGTATCGCATACTGAGCCAATGGATATCGGTATTTATGCCAATCCTGAATATTACTTCCAGTATGACAGCGCGGCGTTTCAAAAGACGATCGATGATCTGATGCTGGCTACCGATGCTGGCGAGCGGACAGCTTTGCTACAATCGGCACAGCGGGTCATTGCTGATGATTACGTCAACGGCTATCTGTTCCAGCTTGCTCGGACTGGCGTTGCCAATAGCAAGATCCGTGGTTTGTGGGAAAACTCCCCAACCCAAGCCAATGACCTGACCGGTGTTAGCTGGTCTGATTAAGAGGGCCACGTTTTGATGGCCTTTCCGCACCAATTGTTGGTATTGCCCCGTTTGCATGTTTAGCTTGGGGCAATACCGGTTTTTCATTTTCACATAAACCGCTGATCGCTCACCGATGGTTCGATATATCGTTACACGCTTTTGTGTTCTCTCAGTCAGCCTATTGGTTGCATCTGGGATTATTTTCACCATGCTAGAAGTTGTTCCGGGCGATCCGGCATCTTTTATGCTGGGAATTAATGCCGAAGCCGATACGCTGGCAGCGATGCGCCGTGAGCTTGGTTTGGATCAGCCCATGCTGCAACGGTATCTGAGCTGGCTTGGCGGCATGCTCACTGGCGATTTTGGTATCTCGTACACTTATCGGGTTCCGGTGAGCGAACTGGTGATGGCGCGAATATGGATATCACTGCCTTTGGCTATTTTTGCCCTTATTCTATCGACGCTGATTGCCGTGCCGGCGGGTTTGATTGCTGCGTCTCGGCGGGGTCGTGTTTCTGACTGGACAGTCATGGGCACTACCCAGCTTGGCATTGCCATTCCAAATTTCTGGTTTGCGATGATCCTTGTCAGCATTTTTGCAATTAAATTGCGCTGGTTTTCTGCTGGCGGATTTCCGGGCTGGGATCAGGGGTTTTGGATTTGCATGCAGGCATTGTTGCTGCCTGCCATCGCGCTTGCCTTGCCGCAAGCATCAATCCTTGCCCGGGTCATGCGGTCATCGCTGCTTGAGACCTTATCGCAGGATTATATCCGCACCGCGCGCGCCAAGGGGCTGAGCCAGCGCCGCACTGTCTGGGCGCACGCTTTTCGCAATGCTCTGATTCCGGTGCTGACGATTATTGGCCTGCAATTTTCGTTTTTGATCGCTGGTGCTATCATCATTGAAAATGTATTTTTTCTTCCCGGTCTTGGCCGCCTGATTTTCCAAGGCATCACCCAGCGTGATCTGATTGTTGTTGAAAGCGTGGTGATGTTGCTGGTGTTTGCGGTGATTTGTGTCAACTTCCTTGTTGATATTGCTTATGCGCTGGTTGATCCGCGCCTGCGGAGACCGTGATGGCAAAAC
This sequence comes from Pseudomonadota bacterium, assembly GCA_027593125.1. Taxonomy (GTDB): domain Bacteria; phylum Pseudomonadota; class Alphaproteobacteria; order Puniceispirillales; family UBA1172; genus UBA12202. The sequence continues at coordinate 5,808 of JAQCJL010000077.1, forward strand.
ATGATAAATCTGGCTTGGGCAAATCCGCTAGCGGCTTCAAATCACCGACCTCACTGTGGATAGGCGGTGCGCTGACCAGCATTTTTGTGGTAGCGGCACTGGTATCTTTTCTGTGGACACCTTATAGCGTTGAGGCACTGAATATTGGCGCTAAGCTGCAAGCTCCAAGTGGCACGCATTTGTTTGGAACGGATCACTTTGGGCGTGATATTTTTTCAATGATCATGGTCGGCGCTCGCGTTTCCATTGCCGTTGCCATTGTTGCGGTTGGCATTGGTATTCTGGTTGGTGTTCCCCTTGGCTTGCTTGCAGCGTCCCGCCAGAACAGCTTTATTGATGATCTGGTGATGCGCAGCAATGATCTGGTGTTTGCGTTCCCATCCTTGCTTATCGCCATTCTGATTACTGCGATTTTCGGCACCTCTGCCCTCAATGCCATTATTGCCATCGGCATTTTTAATATTCCGGTTTTTGCTCGCGTTACCCGGGGCAGCGCTTTGCCCATTTGGACATTGGATTTCATTCTTGCCGCCCGCGTTGCTGGTAAGAGCGGATTGCGTATTTCGCTAGAGCATATTTTGCCAAACATTCTGAACATCCTGATTGTGCAGGGTACGATCCAGTTTAGCTTGGGAATACTTGCCGAGGCTGGATTATCGTATGTGGGATTAGGGGCACAGCCACCAACGCCTTCATGGGGGCGCATGCTCGCTGATAGCCAGACGATGATATCCTTCGCCCCGCATTTAGCCATTTTCCCGGGTGTTGCCATCATTGCGACCGTTTTAGGGCTGAATTTGATGGGTGATGGGCTGCGTGATTTGCTCGACCCAAAACTGCGGCGGGTGCGCTAATGAACCCGTTGCTTGATATTAAAAATCTCAGTCTGGATATTGGCGGCACACCGATCTTGCGGGATATTTCTCTGTCAGTTGGTCACGGTGAAATTTGCGGAATTGCGGGCGAATCTGGCTCTGGTAAATCGCTAACTGCACTGTCAGTGATGGGATTGCTTCCGATGGGCGCACAGCGCAGAGGGGTGGTCCGCCTAAACGGTAATGATCTATTTCGCCGCAGTGAAGCGGAAATGTGCCAGATACGTGGCCGCGAAATTGGCATGATATTTCAAGAGCCCATGACGGCCCTCAACCCACTGAAAACTATTGGCTCGCAAATCACCGAAACCCTGCATACGCACAGCAAAATTTCAAAGGCTGAAGCCAATGAAATTGCCCTTGAAAAACTAGCCCGCGTTGGTCTTGGCGGCGGCCGTATTTCTGAGAACACCTATCCACATGAATTATCAGGAGGGCAGCGGCAGCGGGTGATGATTGCCCAAGCCATTGCTTGGCAACCGGCATTGCTAATTGCTGATGAGCCGACCACCGCGCTTGATGTGACCACCCAGGCAGGAATTTTAGAATTGCTGCGCGATTTGGTCGATAATGAGGGTTTGTCGATCATGCTGATCTCACATGATCTGGCCGTTCTTGCTGATATGGCTGATCATGTTAGTATTATGGAAAATGGTGCAATTGTGGAAGGGGGGGCGACCGAACCGCTTTTTCGTGGGCATCGTCATCCCTATACACAAAAACTGTTTGCGGCGGCATCGCACATCCCCATTCAACCCCTTGCGAAATTTCGCGAGCCATTGCTGACGGTTGAAAATCTGCGGATTAGCTATCGCAAAAAATCAACAAAACTATTCGGTAAAGCAACTAAGTTTGAAGCCGTTAGTGACGTGTCTTTGCAAATCCTCGAAGGTGAGAGCGTTGGTCTTGTTGGCGAATCTGGGTGCGGTAAATCCACTTTGGCCAGAGCCATTCTGGGATTACAGCCAATCGATACTGGCCGTATTGAGCTTGCCGGTGCCACGATCGCTAGCGTCAACAATCCTGAGGCTGAAATGAGAAAAGGCAAAGCCATTTCATCTCCGGCTGGCTTGCAGCAGATCGTCTTTCAGGACCCCTATGGATCCTTCAATCCGCGCCATAAAGTTGGCCGGTTGATTGCTGAGCCTTTTCACGCAATTCCTGATGCGCCTAGCGGCAAAGAAATGGTTTTACGAATTGATGCTGCCCTTGAAGAGGTGGGATTATCCAGCACTGATCGTGACAAATATATCCATGAATTTTCCGGAGGTCAGCGCCAGCGTATCGCCATCGCACGAGCCTTGGTCATTAAGCCAAAATTAATCCTGTTGGATGAGGCGGTCTCCGCCCTTGATGTCTCGATCCGCGCGCAGATACTAGATTTGCTAGCAGAATTACGGGTCACACACGGATTATCATATTTGTTTATCAGCCACGATTTATCTGTGGTGAGGGCAATCACCGACCGCGTTCTGGTGATGCTGAATGGGCAGATTTTGGAGTCTGGAAAAACCAGCGAAGTGCTAAGCGCACCGCATCATGATTATACCAAACAGCTTATTGCATTTACCCCGCAAATTCCAGCAGACTGGATTAGCCAGTAAAGTGAGTAATGATGAGGATTGAGAAATGAGTTTAAAAAATCTGTGGTATCCAACCGATAAGGTGTTCATTGATGGTCAATGGCAAACCCCGTCTTCAGGCGAAACGCTGGATTTGTTTAATCCGTCAACAGGGGCGGTTTTGGCAAAAATTGCGCGCGGTAACGCTGATGATATA
>JAQCJL010000078.1 GCA_027593125.1 Pseudomonadota bacterium
TTATAGCATGGCCATACCGCCATTAATATGCAGTGTGGCCCCTGTCAGATACCCTGCCTCTGGGCTAGCAAGATAGACAACTGCGGCGGCAATATCTTCGGGTGTTCCCATGCTTCCTATCGGCACTCTTTTCAGCAATTCGTCCTTGACCTCATCTGTTAAAACTTCTGTCATTGCTGTTTGAATAAAGCCCGGGGCAATGACATTTGCAGTTATTCCGCGAGAGGCTACCTCAATCGCTAAGGATTTCGTAAAACCGGTCATCCCTGCTTTTGAGGCCGCATAATTGGTTTGACCGGGATTGCCAGTATAACCAACCACAGAGGAAATCTGAATAATCCGGCCCCAACGAGATTTCATCATACTGCGTAACACAGCCTTACTTAAACGCATGACTGCAGTAAGGTTTACATCCATCACGGTTTGCCAATCTTCATCTTTCATCCGCATCAAAAGCCCATCACGCGTCAAACCTGCGTTATTAACAAGAATATCAACCGGCCCAATTGCCGCTTCGGTATTAGCGATCAGCTGTGTTGCTGCCTCTGCCTCAGACAGATTTGCGGTGATGACCTCAACCTTTTGGTCTGATTTCAAATTAAGGGATGCGGCTACCTCTTGAAGGACCTGTTCACGCGTCCCTGTAAGCACCAAATTAGACCCGCGCGCCGCCAAGGCCGAAGCAATCGCTGATCCAATGCCTCCGCTAGCCCCAGTGACAAGTGCAGTCTTACCGGTAAGATCAAACATCTCTATGACTCCTTTTATGTATCATTGCATTGTTATATTTAGTCAGACCTGTGATCATCAAAACTGGCTTGCCGCCGCTTCAAGATCTTCAGCGGTTTCAATATTGAACGCTTCTACATCAGCAAGGGTGCGCTTGACCAGACCCGTAAGCACCTTACCTGTTCCCACCTCAACAAAACGGCTAACCCCATGTTCAGCCATATTAAGCAAAGTTTCGCGCCAACGTACTCGACTGGTCACCTGACGCACCAAAAGATCACGCAAATGCGATGGGTCACTTTCTGGTATGGCGGTTACATTAGTAAATACAGGAAGACTTGGCTGATGCAAGGTTGTCTCAGCAAGGATGCTTGCCATGGCATCAGCGGCTGGTGCCATCAATCGGCAATGAAAAGGTGCGCTCACCGGCAACAGCATCGCGCGGCGCACACCAGCGTCTTTGGCAGCAGCAATAGCTGCATCTACAGATACAGCAGAGCCGCTGATAACCACTTGCCCTGAGCTGTTATCATTAGCAATTTCAACATCCCCATCAATATCTTCCAGTAAGGCTTCTACCTCAGCGATTTCAACCCCAAGCAGAGCCGCCATAGCGCCTTCCCCCACCGGGACTGCGTTTTGCATAGCATCACCACGGTGGCGCAACAATCGGGCCGTCACATCAGTATCAAACACATGAACCGCAGCCATCGCTGCATATTCCCCTAGCGAATGTCCAGCCACATAATCAGCCATTTCAGAAATTGGTTTGCCTGTCATATCTTCTAGCGCCCTGATTGTGGCAAGAGCGGTTGCCATCAACGCAGGCTGGGCATTTCGGGTCAGTTTCAGCGCCTCATCAGGGCCGTCACGCATAATGGGCAACAATTCCCCATCAAGAGCATCATCAACTTGTGCAATGATGGACTTTGCCACCGGACTAGCGGCCATAATAGACCCACCCATGCCAACACTTTGTGATCCTTGACCCGGAAAGAGAAAGGCTGTTTTCGTCATATGATCTGCCACCTAATCATTTGTTATCATTGTGTTATCGCCATGAAAATGCCAAGTCTTGATGACTTGCCCAAATTTCGCAAAAGATAGCAAAATTACCTATTCTGAGCAAACTTTCATCGGTGTTAGGGAATATGATAGGATTTCAGCCCTTGTCATTACCACTCTGCCCCATAGATTGAGGACAGAGGGGATAATGACCATGACCTGTTTGCGTGTGATTTTAGGTGACCAGCTTAGCGAGGATATTTCATCCCTTCGCGACATTGTCCCCGGTGACAGCGTTCTGATGGCAGAGGTTATGACCGAAGCCAGTTATGTTCCGCATCACAAAAAGAAACTGATCTTCTTATTTTCAGCCATGCGGCACTTTGCCGAAACCCTTCGCCAACGTGATATTCGTGTGTTTTACACGCAGCTTGATGATCCTGAAAACAGCCATTCGTTATTAGGAGAAATCGCTCGCCATATGGATAAGGCTGAGGCCAGTCAGGTCATCGTCACCAAGGCTGGGGAATATCGACTGACCGAGGAGATGAAAACCTGGGCAGATCAGTTGCGCATCCCTGTTGAATACCGTGAAGATGATCGCTTTCTTGCCACCCAAGAGGATTTCCAGAATTGGGCCGAAGGCCGCAAAAGCCTGCGCATGGAATATTTCTATCGGGACATGCGCCGCCGATATGATGTTTTGATGGAAAATGGAAAACCTGTGGGCGGGGAATGGAATTATGACAGCGAAAACCGCGTCCCACCAAAAGAGGGCTTATCACCGCCAAAACCCTTTGCCGTATCCCCCGATGCCATCACGGCGGATGTTATGGCCATGGTCACAGAACGTTTTGCCCCTAACATGGGGGATGCAGATGGGTTTTCCTATGCTGTTACTCGCGCTGATGCCCTAGCCGCATTAGAGCAATTCCTCATAGATCGCCTGCCCCTCTTTGGCACCTATCAAGATGCAATGATTGATAATGAGCCATGGATGTATCATGCTCATATTGGACTTTATCTCAATAGTGGCCTGTTATCACCGCATGAAGTCATCAGCAAAGCGCAAGCGCAATGGCAAAATGGTCAAGCCCCACTTAATGCCGTTGAGGGGTTCATTCGCCAAATCCTAGGTTGGCGTGAATATGTTCGCGGCATTTATTGGTATCGGATGCCAGCATATGCCCAGAGCAATGCGCTGGCCGCAGATCGCCCCCTGCCAGATTTCTTTTGGACAGCTAAGACAAAGATGCGATGCCTAAGCATCTCAATTCAAAATACGATTGATCATGCTTATGCTCACCATATTCAACGGCTCATGGTCATAGGTAATTTTTCGCTATTGGCAGGGCTTGACCCAGCCGCGGTCAATGCGTGGTATCTGGCGGTTTATGCTGATGCTTATGAATGGGTGGAAATGCCCAATGTACATGGGATGACGCTTTATGCTGATGGCGGCGATTTAGCCAGTAAGCCTTATGCCGCAAGCGGGGCCTATATCAACCGTATGTCAAATTATTGCAAAGGATGCCATTACTCCGTAAATAGCAAAATGGGTAAATCAGCTTGTCCGTTTAATCTGCTTTATTGGGATTTCCTCATGCGAAACGAAGATAAGCTTTCTGGCAATCCACGTATGGGTATGCCTTATCGCAATCTGGCGCGAATGGACACAGCACGTAAAGATCAGATACGAAGTGAAAGCGCGTCATTGTTAAACGCGATTGATGCCACTTAATAAAAGCCATAAAAAAATAAAGTGGCGACCCGTACGGGATTCGAACCCGTGTTGTCGGCGTGAAAGGCCGATGTCCTAGGCCTCTAGACGAACGGGTCATAAAGGCAAGAACATGACTACCCAAAAGCGATCAGCAAATCAAGCGAATTAATCATCAATCATGTGACAAAACGGATATCACTGATCATAAGCTGGGCTTTGTCCTCACCGCGGAAACGATTGCGGCTTATTCGGCCGATAATATCTGCTCTCCGCCCATCCTTCATCTGCTTCAACGCCTGCCCCATTGGGGTTCCTGCCACACGGAATGCAACAGCGTCCACCTGACCTAGCCCATCATCTAAGCGCAAGGCCATATGTTCTTCGGATTTTCCCATCATCCGAACGGATGTTGCCTTTACCCCGGTGATCATAAATATCGGCTCAGGGAAGCCTGAACCAAACGGCCCTGTCTGATCAAGCCAGTCTAGGGTTTGGATATTTACCTGAGTTAATGGCATTTCAGCATCAATTTGCCATTTTTTTGTTAAATCCGCTGACGTCAATTCGGTTTCTGCTCGCTGTTTCAGAAAGTCGGAAAACGCCTCAAAATACTGCATATCAAGGCTAAACCCTGCTGCCATATCATGACCGCCCCCTGCCAACAGGAGGCCTTTTTGTTTCGCGGCAATAATTGCAGATCCTAACCTGAAGCCAGCAACAGATCGCCCTGATCCCTTACCAATCCGGCGACCATCAGGATCCATTGAGACACTGATGACGCAAGCAGGCCTGTCAAAGCTTTCTTTGAGTCGCCCTGCAGAAATACCTATGACGCCTTCATGCCACCCTTCACCAGCAAGGCAAAGCACCAGATCCTCTTTGCCCTCGGCTTGACGCATCGCCGCATCAGTTGTTTCGCGCTCAACCTGTTGGCGCTTGGTATTAAGCTGGTCAAGTGCGGTAGCATATTCCAGAGCTTGTTGTGAATCCCGAGTGGTAAGCAACTTTACCCCAAGATCAGATTCCCCAAACCGCCCACCAGCATTGATCCTAGGCCCCAAAACAAAGCCTAGCGAGCCGCTATCGGGCGCGGCATTCAGCCGGGCAAGATCGGCAAGCATCTTTAGCCCGGGGCGTTCACGCTTAGCCATGACTTTTAACCCTGAGCGAACAAAGGCACGGTTAAGACCATGCAAAGGCACAACATCCGCAATCGTGGCAAGGGCAACACAATCCAGCCCACGCATTAAATCTGGTTCATTTCGGTTTTGTTCCGCAAACCAGCCGCGCTGGCGCAATTCCCTTACCAGAGCCACGGTTAACATAAAAACAACCCCAGCAGCAGCCATATAGCCAAGCCCACTGTCATCATCCAACCGGTTCGGATTAACCACAGCAACAGCAGGCGGCAAATCTGGCCCTGGCAGGTGATGATCAACAATGATGACTTCGACCCCTGCCTTAACTGTGGCAGCGATAGGGGCAGTGGCCGTAATCCCGCAATCCACCGTCAAGATCAGATTGCAACCAGCCTCTTTCAGCCCCAATAAGGCAGGAAGATTCGGCCCATATCCTTCGTGAAACCGATGAGGAATATGGATAAACACCTCAAGCCCTAAATTGGTCAGAACATCATGAAGCACGCTTGCCGCAGACGCACCATCAACATCATAATCCCCGAAAATACCAATTTTTTCCCCTGCTATGACCGCATCAGCAAGGCGCCCAGCCGCCACATCCATATCCGCAAGGCAAGAGGGATCAGGCATGAGATCACGCATTTTTGGGTCAATCCAGAGCTTAATCTTGTCTTTAGTAATGTCGCGTGAAGCTAACATCGCCGCAAGAGGCCGCGGCATTGAAGTCGCCTCAATCAGTCCCTCAATGTATTGGAGAGGCGGTTGAGATAACAACCACTTCGCGCCAGTGGATGAAAGGCGCGAATTACCCTGATCCTCCTGATCCTCCTGATCCCCTTGGCCCGCTTGACCATTCATCATTTAATCATGCCCGATGCTTAAAACCACAGGTTCTGCTAATACCGTTGACAGATCAGCGATTTCTGCCATCGCCGCGAATAATTCTGATGCCACTGTTTCATGGGTAGTCATGATAATTGGCACATCACCATGTATTCCATCTTCGGATCGAGAAGGCTGATTAATGCTCTCAACCGAGATATCATGCTGGCGCAAAATCGCTGTTACATCAGCGAGAACACCAGGGCGATCATAGACTTGAAGCCTGATAAAATGCCGTTCTGCGCGATTATTCTGAGCCTGACCTTGGGCAGGTTTTAGCATTGATGCTGGTTCCCCAAAAAAAGGTGAGATACGGCCTTGCGCAATATCAATAACATCCGCCAATACCGCTGAGGCTGTGGCCCCTGCCCCTGCGCCAGGGCCAATGGCGGTCACTGCCCCAATTGGCTCCCCCGTAAAGGCCACCGCGTTAAGTGGCCCATCAATCTTAGCAAGGCTATTATCAAGCGGTAATAAAACTGGGCGCACCATAGCCGCCACTTGTCCATCACTGTTGCGTTCCACCTCACCCAATAGGCGGATAGTGCAACCTAGATGAAGCGCATTTTTCATATCTGTCAGGGTAATTTGGCGAATGCCTGTGATGCTGACCTCATCAATAGCAGGCGCATAGCCAAAGCCAATCGATGACAAAATGGCAAGCTTATGAGCAGCATCAACCCCGTCAATATCAAAACTGGGATCAGCCTCAGCATAGCCAAGCGCCTGCGCCTCAGCCAGCACATCCTCAAACTCACGATTTTCGTGTTGCATCACTGAGAGGATATAATTGCAAGTTCCGTTCAGAATGCCCGTGATCCGTGTGAGATGATTACCTGCCAAACTTTCTTTTAGCATCTTAATGACGGGTATCCCCCCTGCGACTGAAGCTTCTCCAGCAAGCGCAAGGCCAGAGTCTTCTGCTGATGCCGCAAGAGCTAAACCATGATGCGCCAATAGGGCTTTGTTCGCCGTCACCACATGGCAGCCTTGATTAAGCGCCGACGACACCAGATCATAGGCTACGCCCTCTGACCCACCAATTAGCTCAATAACCATATCCACATCTTGTCTTGCCACTAAATCAAGAGGGTTTTGACAAAATTCAATGCCATCCATTGAAAAGCCACGTTCCTTATTGGCATCACGCGCAGATACCGCCACCAGATTGATTGGTTGCCCTGCCTTACGCGTGAAATGTTCTTTGTTAAGGGTAAGTTGACGGGCAACTTCTGCCCCAACCGTGCCAAGACCAGCGATAGCGATATTTAAACTTTTGCTCATTTTTCTTACTTCCGATCTTTCGGATGATTAATGCCATCACAAATGGCAACATTGTTGTAATCCTGCATAACGATATGATCAAAACAGGTGATGTTCACACCAAATTCAGACGCATTACTGCGCCGCCGGTGATGGGTGTAAATTCCGCAATTCTGACAGAAAAAATGCTCAGCCACTTTGGTGTTAAATTGATAGCGTTTAAGCATATCCGCACCCTTGATCACTTCAATCTTGTCTTCATCAACCCCAACAGTTGGCGCCCACCGACGGCGGCAAAAAGAACAATCACACCGGCGGGCAACAGAAAAATCTGTATCAGCAGGAATAGCGATTTCCACCGCCCCACAATGACAAGTTCCGGTAATGCGTTTTTCCGTTTCCATGGCGCCTATCATGCCTTTTTCGCCCCCGCATGGCAATAAGGCTATTGCTATGATTAAGGATTTCTGAAGTAAAGTTTACTGAACCTTTATTGTTCGCGAATAAAACCTGCCAAAGACCTCACCACAATTTTAGCATAAAAAAAGAGCTGCAAATCTTTGCAACTCTTTCTTTGAATATGATTTGGATAAATATTTTATCGCTTGGAGAACTGGAAGCTCTTACGCGCCTTGGCTCTGCCGTACTTCTTACGTTCCACTGTCCGGCTATCACGTGTCAGGAAGCCACCAGCCTTAAGCACAGGACGCAAACCAGGTTCAAAGCGGATCAGCGCATGGCTAATCCCGTGACGAACCGCCCCGGCCTGGCCGGATAGTCCACCACCTTTAACCGTGGCAATCACATCAAACTCACCTGTTCTGGCGGCAACTTCGAACGGCTGCGCTAAAAGCATCTGAAGAACAGGACGAGCAAAATATTCGCCAATATCTTTACCGTTCACCTGAACCCGGCCTGACCCACGCTTAAGCCATACCCGAGCCGACGCATCTTTACGGCGGCCAGTAGCATAAGAACGACCAAGCGCATCAATCTGAGGTTCCACAATTGCGGTATCTGCCGCGGCAGGGGCACCACCATCAGTTTTTAATGCCTCAAGAGCGGCCATGCCTTCTGGCTGATCCGCCGTTGCTGCAGTGGTTTCAATCTGGTTTTCATCAGCCATGGTTTATCTCGCTGTGTTCTTGGGGTTCATCGCGGCAACATCCAACTTTTGTGGCTGTTGTGCGTCATGGGGATGCTGATCACCAGCATAGACATGCAAATGTTTCATGCAACGGCGACCAAGCGGACCACGTGGGATCATACGCTCAACAGCTTTGATCAAAACACGCTCTGGAAAACGGCCATCAAGCAATTTTTCAGCCGTACGTGATTTGATCCCGCCCGGATAGCCTGTGTGCCAGTAATAGGTTTTTTGACTGCGCTTATTGCCTTTAAGCAGAACCTTTTCTGCGTTAACAACAATCACATTATCACCGCAATCCATATGCGGGGTAAAGCTGGGCTTGTGTTTGCCGCGTAACCGGTTAGCAATAAGCGACGCTAGACGCCCCAAAACCAAACCTTCGGCATCAACAACACACCAGTCTTTCTTGATATCGGCAGGCGTTGCCGAATATGTTTTGAATTGAGACATGGGTTTATTCCAATGAACTTTGTTGAACTCTG